>RECR01000112.1 GCA_007693955.1 Gloeocapsa sp. DLM2.Bin57 | reverse complement strand
TCTTCCTTGTCTCACCTTCGCCAGAATCTCATTGTCAAAAACCTACACCTGTGAGGAGACGGGGAGTAGGTATTATGGCAATTATAATACATAACACCTAAAATTCCCTTCGCTGTTACGAACTCTTTAAATTGGCAGTTTGAGGTATTAAACTACGGACATAAAGACTACCAATTGTGCCCAAAAAAGTTAGATAAGCAATTGCTTGTACTAGATATAATCTTTCTCGATAACCTAGTAAAGATTTGAGCAAAATACCAGGAAACTGTTTATCTGGTAGAATACCACTCCAATCCCAAACCAATGGACCTAATAAACAAGATTGACCCCAATTTAAGCATAGATTACGACTCGAAGACTGAGATAGAACTAGCAAAGCTGTCTCAAAATGTCTTAATGTACCAACTACTAAACCACCGATGATTAGAAGGAGGAAAACCCCCATAATCTGAAAGAAAAGACGAATATTTAATCTGACACCCCATTTGAAGAGAAGGAAACCTAAAATAACCGCTACTCCTAATCCTGCGATCGCTCCTAATCCAGGTAATAACCATTCTTGCTCAAACTTGGCTACGATAAATAATACCGTCTCAAAACCTTCTTGTAAAACGGCGACAAATACTAATAAAAAAACTAACCGTTGCGCATTTTTTTCCTCTGTTAAAGCTTGGGTAATCTTGGATTCAACCTCTGATTTGAGAGATTTAGCTTGTTGCGTCATCCAAATTAACATCCAACTTAACAAGGCGATCGCCACCACTCCAAATCCACCCTGTAATAACTGTTTAATCACCACAGAATCAATCCCGTTGAGAATTTCCCATAAAAATAACCCTAACATGACGCTAGCCACGATTCCTGCGCCAATTCCCTGATAAACCCAACGATTTAATTGAGTTTGACCTGCTTTAGCTAAACAAGCTAAAATAATTCCTACGATCAAAGAAGCCTCAAAACCTTCTCGTAGTGTTACCACAAAAGTGGGCAAAGCTGAACTAATATCCATATAATTTAACAGTAAAACTATGACAATTGTTATTGATCAATTTAACGATTTTTTTGCTTGTTGTGTAGGGAATTGGGTGAGTGAGAGAACCTATCACTATTTCACTAAACCCATAATCGAGCGATCACGTACAGAATTCCAAATCAAACCCCTAACAGAAACAGCCAAAATCCAAGTACTTACAGATAACCAATACGAATATTCTCAACCACTTGCTCAAATACTGGGATTTAATTTAGAATTTTACACCATCTCCGAAACAGGAGAAGAAGTCAGTCAAAATCTCAATATTCTGTTTATTATCACAGCGAAAAAAGATACACTACTCCAAGGAGATTATCTCAGAGATAGAGCTTATGAAGAAGCTAAACCCATTGTCTCTAGCTTTAGTTTTAACCTAGAAACCAACAAACTATTAATGAGAACTAATTACACCAAAATAGTCTCGGTAGATTCTATTACTCTAGTGAATCCTAAACTACGTATTCGCCAAATTATTAACTATCAACGTCCCCAAACAGAACAACCACTTGATCAAGTCATGTTAGTCGGATTTGGGGTAGAACAAAAAGTAAACTAGAATCAATTAAAATAAGTTACCCTTAAGTTTAAAATTCAAGAATAAAACGAAACAAAAAATGATCAAAAACCGTAATTCATCTTTAGTAACTTTAGCCCTAATGCTTAGTGTAGCAACTACGGGTGAGATAATTAAACCTCTCGAAGGAATACAGCCTGTATTTGCGCAAGATACCCCTGTGTTTGTGATTCCAGACAATGTCCCAGAGGATTTGATAGTTCGCATCGATGGTGATACAGCCATGGAACAAGTGAACGAAGAGTTTAAAAACGACTTTGAGAGTCAATATCCAGGAGCACAAGTACAAATTGAGTATAGCGATTCTCAAGCAGCTTTAGAAGCTTTAGACAGAGGAGACATAGATTTAGCAGCATTAGGAAGAGAATTAACAGAAGAAGAAAAAGCCCAGGGTTATCAACAGGTAAACCTGGATAGATTCAAAAAAATAGCCATCATCATCGGGAGTGAGAACCCTTTTGATGGAGACCTCACAGACGAACAATTCGCCCAAATCTTCCGTGGAGAAATCACCAATTGGAGTGAAGTAGGTGGACCTGATGTACCGATCAGATTCATCGATCGCGCCGAAGAAGACGACACCCGCGAAGCGTTAAGTAAATACCCAGTTTTCACCGAACAAGAGTTTACCTCATCCCCCGCAGAAGTAGTCCCTGTAGATGCTACCTTGGAGCAAATAGCTGAGAAATTAGGGGATGATGGGATTAGTTATGGTATCGCTGAGAGAGCAGATGAGATAACCAACATCAAAATAGTTCCTATGTCTGGGGTTTTACCCGATGATCCTCGTTATCCTTTTTCCCAACCCCTGACTTACGTTTATAAAGACCAACCTAGTGAAGCTGCTGCATTATTTCTAGGGTTTTTAGTTGGTGAAACTCCCCCAGAGCCTGTAGATGAGGCTATTGTAGAGGAAACCCCAGCAGAAACCGTAGAGGAAACCGTAGAGGAAATCCCTGAAGCTATTGTAGAAGAACCAGTAGAGGAAACCCCAACACCAGCACCAGCACCAGCACCAGAAGCACAAGGTGGATTCCCCTGGTGGTTATTATTAATTCCCATCATCGGTGGATTATTATGGTGGTTGTTAGGTAGAAAAAAAGATGAACCAGAAGCAGTAGTAGAGGCTGTAGCTCCTACCCCTGCAGTAGTACCGCCAGTAGTGCCACCCATAGTTGAAAATAGCCGAATTATCTTAGTACCTCGTGATTGTAAACAAGCTTACGCTTATTGGGAAATACCCTCAACCCGTCAAGAGAGAATCAGAGAAGATGGAGGAAGAGATCTTCAACTACGCATCTACGAAATAACCCCAACCGGAACAGAAAACTTAATCTCACAGCTAGAATGCGATCGCCAAGAACCGGACTTACACGTCTCTATACCTAAAGATAATCGCAACTATGTCGCTGAACTCGGTTATAAAAATGCTGACAGTAATTGGATCTCCCTAGCGCGTTCAGAATCAGTGCTTGTTCCTGCTTGTAGTCGCATTATTTTAGTACCTCGCAATTGTAAACAAGCTTACGCCTATTGGGAAGTACCACAAGAACACCTAGACGCAAGCAAACAACTCAAACTACGTCTTTATGATGTAACTAACCAAGAAGTGCACGCGGGAGAGTTGATGAGTGAAGCAGATTGTGATTATCAAGCACAAGATTTACATATTGATATTCCCGTAGATGATCGCGATTATGTGGCTGACCTCGGTTATACTAACGCTGAGGGTAATTGGTTTAGTATCACTCGTTCAGAAGCAGTCCACGTACCCGCTTGTCCTAAAGAAACAGCAGGAGAGATGTTCTCCGTCACAGATACTGATCCTATAGGATTCGGAGAAATGGTTTCCGCAACCGAAGTTATCTCCGAAGAATCTAACAATGAATTAGACTTCAGCGACGATGTTCCCCAAAATCGCCTTATTCTAGTACCTCGCAGCTGTCGTGAAGCCTATGCTTATTGGGAATTATCTGACTCCCTCAAACCAAGTGCAACCGAACAGTTATTACTACGTCTCTATGACGTCACCGACAAGGATATTGACGCACAAGAATCAGAAGAAATCCTAGAATTACCTTGCTCACCAGATTTACAAGATTATCATGTGCCTATCCCTTTAGATAATCGTGATTATTTAGTAGAACTTGGTTATGTTACCCCTGAAGGTAATTGGTTCTGTTTAGCACGTTCTGAAGCTGTAAGAGTTCCTGTTTGTCCACCTGTAGAAACCCCAGAATATCTAGAAGCTAGTCAAATGGTCGGGGATGAATTTGAGGTTAACTCCCATAATGGGATACAACCCCCTATCCTTACTCCCCCTGACGAGGTGACTAACAGTGAAATTACTTTACTACCTCGTAGCTGTCGTGAAGCTTATGCTTATTGGACAATCTCTAAAATAGCTCAAGAAGCTTATCAAGCTCAAGGTGGTCAAATCCTCGCTTTACGTCTCTACGACGTTACTAGTATTGACACTGATGAGGAAATTGCCTACAGTATGCACCAATTTGATTGCACCGAAACAGATACAGAATATTATCTACCTATCCCTGTAGATAACCGAGATTATATTATCGAAATAGGATATATTACAGAAGCGGGCGGTTGGTTAAGATTGGCTCGCTCTCAACCAGTACATATACCTGCTTGTCCAGTTGATGATCCTCAAGTTAGTAAAGTTACCTTAGTTCCCCAAGATAACCAAAATGCTGATGTCACTTGGGAATTAACATTAGCAGACCAACAAATATCCTCAGCTAAATTGAGACTCTATGATGTCAATATCGCAGGAACTGAGTTAGTCAAGGAAATGGATTGTGAATTGACCAATCAAAAAGTACATATTACCATCCCAGTAAGCGATCGCGATTATCTCGTTGAACTCGGTTACTATAATGAACAGGGAGATTGGGTGAGTATCGCTAAATCTACTCCTGTAAGTTTACCTTCTCAGGTTTAATTCTCAAGATGCGTTAAGTTTTCTTAGCGCATCTATAATATTTTTTTATGATCGAAAATTTTAAAAAACTTCCTACTTGGCTACGTTTATTGTTTCTTTTTCCGTTATTATTTCTTAATGGATTTCTTTTATCTTTTCTAGTTAACTATTTACAACCTTTAATCAGTTTTATTATTATCGCTAGTATTTTAGCGTTTATCTTAGAGTTATTAGTTAAATTATTGATTGAAAAAGGAATAAAACGAGAACTAGCTATCACTATTGTTCTGGTAAGTAGTTTAATACTTTTGACTATTGTCAATTTAATACTGATTCCCTTAATAGTGCAACAATTAGGATCACTAATTACTAGTGCTCCCCAATGGATTCAAGATACTAATGAACAGCTAGAAGCTTTATCCAATGACCCTATATTTAAACGTTTATCTCTTGACACTAAGACACTACTTGTTGATATTAATCAAGAAATAGCTAATACCTTAAAATCATTGGGGGGTAAAATATTAGAGATAATCGCTGGTACTATTACTAGTTTAGTATATATAACATTAATCTTAGTTTTAAGTATTTTTTTACTGATTGGTGGAGATAAATTTTGGCAAGGAATATTTAGTTATTTTCCTGAACCTTGGAACGAAAAAATTCCTAAATATACTCAAAAAACATTTAAAGACTACTTTTTAGCTCGTTTAACTCTAACGGCGATTTCTAGTATAGCTCGCTGGGTTTTATTACTATTATTCGGTGTTCCTTACTCAGCATTATTTGGTTTTGGCTTTGGTATCGTTGGTTTTATTCCTTTTGTAGGAGCAATTCTCGGTTTAATAGGCTTAATTATTTTAGGCTTTAATAGTTTTGCAGATGGTGTCAAATTTTTCTTAATTTCTTTTGTTGTAGACCAAATTAATGATAATGTTTTATCACCAAGAATTATGGGAAATGCGATCGGTTTAAATCCGGTTTGGTTAATTATTTCCTTATTTATTGGCGCGAAAATCGGCGGTATTTTAGGAATATTTTTAGCAGTTCCCGTGGCTAGTATTATTAAACGAATTGTTGATGATATTCGTCAGGTCAATTCAGATAATTTAACCCCAATATTGCCAAATAAAGAAGTTAGTGAATAGGAGTTCGGAGGAAAGGAGTTATATCAAGTTCGGGTGAATACTTACGATAAAAGTGAGGTAAGGCAGGAGGAAAAGAAGAAGGTATCAAGGAAAAAATTTATTATAACTAATTAAACGGACATGATATTAATTAACTCTTGCATGAGTGCCTTATTCTTCATTCTTCCCACACTTCCCTATCTCTTACTTAGTCAGGATTTTAAAAAACTTAGGAGTTTCGCTAACTCAACTTTTTGGCGATATATACACCATAGCTGTAATAATTTTTATATTTCTTATACAGTTCAATTTCCCGATTTTCCGCTTCCACTATTGCACGTGCTTCTTTACTATTGCCGTTTCGGTTGAGAAAATCCTTGAAGCTATCCTGCATTGGCTGATAATAATTGTCTAGCCAACAATGTTCTGGTAAAACAAAATAGCCAATCGGAGAATAACCGTTGTTCTCAAGTACACTGATTTTTGATGATGCTATATCGATTTGGGAATATTCGCCCTGCCAATATTTCTGCAGTTCTAAGGGACGGGAAGCTGTAATCCAAGTGATCTCTGAAACTACCAGTAGTCCGCCGGTTTTTAGATAACGATTCCAGTCTTTTACTCCCTTTTCAAAGCCGATATTATATATTCCACCCTCAGACCAGATAAGATCATATTCAGCATCTTCAAAGGGCAGATTGTCCATTGAACAGCAAAGAGGCGTTATTTTTTCAGAAAGCCCCAAATTTTCGGCTCTACCTTTAAGTATGTCCAGAAAGTCTTCAAGGAGATCCACTGCTGTAATCTGAGCTTTCAAGAGACGGGCGAGCAATAGGGTGGAAGCCCCCGTACCGCAACCTATATCGGCAATCTTTAATGGAGCGGAGCGGTCTATCTTAGACAGATCGAGAGCCTTTTCCGTCTCTGTATCACTCCCTGGACCCTGTCTGTTTGCACTTTTATGAAGGTCTATTAAAAGTTGATAATCTTCCACCAATTTTTCCTTGTCTTTTTTTGTATCCACAAGTACTTATTGTACCAATCCTTTGGAAAACTCCAGTGCTATAATACTATATTAGTAGAACCGAGCGGTTAGGAAATTTTCACATAATGAAATCTTTGGACTATCTTGGGTACAAAGTAATCAAACTAATAACCAGTAGAACCCTAACCCTCTTAACTTTATTATTTTTAGTTATAGTGTTAGGGACTCTCTGGAATGTCTCAAGGGTATCAGAAGACTTAGTCAAAACTCAAGCCTTAGAAAATGCCATACTCTTAGCAGAGTCGATGCGAGAAGCTCGAACCGTATATAGTTCAGAAGCAGTTGCTAAAGTATCAGAGCATCCCGCTATCAACGTTACTCACGATTATACTCGTCAAGATTGGAGTATTCCTCTCCCTGCTACTCTTTTACAGGAGTTAAGCCGCCGTATTCGCGAAAGTAATCCTGAGATGTCTATTCGACTTTACAGCGACTATCCCTTTCCCTGGAACAATGATGGTGGACCACAAGACCAATTTGAGCGCGTCGCTTTAGAAAAACTCAAAGAAAATCCCTACGAACCTTACGTTAGTATTGAACCCTATAAGGGTAATATAGCCTTACGTTATGCAGAAGCAGACTTAATGCAAGCCAGTTGTGTAGCTTGTCATAACAGTTATCCAGGAAGTCCTAAAACTGATTGGAAAACTGGAGACATACGCGGAATTCTCGAAATAGCCCAACCCCTAGAAACTTTTCAAGCTAAAATTCGTGGAGGTCTCAAAGGGATATTGTTAATGCTTTCTAGTTTATCCTTGGTGGGTATTTCGGGATTAACTATAGCAATTCGAGATCTCAAACAACAATCTCAGCAACTTTCTATCGCTAAAGAACAACTAGAAACGGTTATTGATGCGGTTCCTGGTTCGATTGCTTGGATTAATTCTGAGGGGATTTACTTGGGTATAAATCGTCAGTTAGCTCAAGAATGGAATATAAACCAAGAAGCAATCATTGGTAGAAATCTAGGTTTTCTACACCAAGACAACGGATTTACTCACTTTTTGCGTAATTTTATTAACAGTAGAGATAATTTTACCTCAGGAATCATTGACCTAGATTTCTCTAATGATTCTCGTTCTTATTTAGTAGCTGCTCAAAAATATCAAAACCAAAAAGCCATAGTCTTTGTCGGAATTAATATCACTGAACGTAAACGCGCTATTGAAGCTTTACGAATCATGGAGGAAAAATACAGGAGTATCTATGAAAATGCTCTAGAAGGTATTTTTCAGTCCAATTTGGAAGGACAATACATTAGTGTTAATCCAGCCATGGCTAAATTATATGGTTATGATTCACCCGCTGATCTGATTAATAGTGTTATCAACATAACTACACAAATATATGTAGATCCTCAAAGTCGCTTAGCCTTTATTAATATGTTAGCTATTCATGGTGAAGTCAAAAACTTTGAATATCGTAGCTTTCGCAAAGATGGAAGCATTATCTGGGTAGAAGAAAACACCCGTCTAGTGCGCAACGATAAAGGTGAAATTCTCTATTTTGAGGGTATTGTCAAAGATATTACTGAACGCAAACGCATAGAAACTGAATTAAAAACCGAACTAGAAGAGTTACGCATCGAAATCAATGAGCAAAAAAGAGCCCAAGACGTGGCTCAAATTACCCGCAGCGATTACTTTCAAAATATCCAAGAGGAGATAGAATCCATTGACCTTGATCAATTTTGGTCTAACTAGAGTTAAAAAATTCTACCAATCTTCCCCATCCCCATCACCACTAATCCACTCTTGTAGATTATATTTCGGCTCTGCCATATTAAATAAATGTAAGCCAAAATCTCTAGATAAGTCTTCACAGACTTTGATTCCCCTGAGACTATTACCTTTAGGATCAAGAGGAGGTGAAAACGTCCCAATCCCTATACTTTTAGGTGCTACTGCGGTGATTCCTCCACCTACACCACTTTTAGCAGGTAATCCCACGCTGTATGTCCATTGACCAGACGCGTCATACATACCACAACTCATCATCACGATAATTACATCTTGAACATAATGTTCATCTAGTGCTCTTTCTTTGGTCACTGGATTGACTCCACCATTAGCCAAAGTTGCTGCTAACATCGCTAAATCTCTGGCATTAACTCTGATTGAGCATTGCTGAAAGTAAAGATCTAGAGTTTCTTCAATATTATCACTGATCATATTAAAATTGAGCATCAGATAATACATGGCTCGATTCACATTACCTGTAGCTTTTTCTGATAAAAATACGGGTAAATCGATATCGTGTTTTCTTCCTGTGTAGCGTTGGAACATATCGAGAATCCTTTTGAGACGTTCTGTTCCATTTTGACCCCTGATTAAATCGGTTGTGGCGATCGCCCCTGTATTAACCATAGGATTATAAGGGCGATTGGTTTCTTTATCTAAGACAATGGCGTTAAAAGCTTCTCCTGTGGGTTCAACACCGACTCTACTATTGACGTATTCTCGTCCATTATCTTCTAAAGCTAAACCAAAAACAAAGGCTATGGTAACTGCTGTTCCTTGGTAATCTTGTTTATCTGGACGTAAAATCAGAATCAAGAGGAGAGAAATAGCAATAGATAAGAATGTTTCCTTGGATAACCCTGGATAAGTATCTATGAACAGATAATCTAGTTTAAATTCTTTGACTAATTCTTTAAATCCCTGATTCATTACCTTGACGTTATAACCATTTTGCAAAACCCTCGCTATGTCATCAGGTTTGATACTAGAAGGAACAAAAAATAGTTTACCCTGACTATCGGGTATTAAAATTTCACTTAGGTCATGGGTTACCTCTATGATGGAACTTTCCCCCCAGAGATAATGATTTAGTGTTTTCTGGGTTTGTAATAATTCTAAGTTAAATAAGTTATGAATACCAGGAGAAGGTAAATCTGTATCAACCACCCCAACTCGATAACCTTGTAAAGTTGGATTTACCTGTACCCCCACCATAGGAGTGTATCGAAACAACTCTAGGCATTGTTAGATTAGCTTTAAATTTGTCCTTATACTAATATTATTGGGTTGCCAAAAAGTGTATTTATGGTAACAGTTTACTTAAAGTGCTCAAACTATACTTAGCTAGAGTTTGTTCTCTTAACCATTCACTCTGACAACGGCGATCGCCTCCCTGCAAAACCTCTAAGCAAGCTTTAGCTACAGCTTGAGGATCGCGGTAGGGAACTCGCCAACCTAATAAACCATCTTGAAGAGGATCAGCTGAACCATCAGAGTCACCTGCAACAACGGGAATTCCTGTGGCTAAAGCTTCTAAATAAACTATGCCAAAACCTTCTTGAGAAGGCATAATATAAGCATCAGCGAGACGATAATAATCGGGTAACTCAGTAGCAGGGATAAAACCCGCAAAAATTACTTGCTTAGCTACTCCTAAATCTTGGGCTAAACGCGCTAGACGTGGCTGATCATCCCCCCTACCAATGACCAGATACTTAAGGTTAGGAACATATGGTAAAATCAAGGGTAAAGCGCGAATGGTGACATCAACTCCTTTATAAATATCTCCTGACCAAAGACGCGCTACAGTCATAATTACTTTACTATCTCTCAGGTTATATTTATCTAACAGTAAACTAGATTTTGCCCCGGGAGAAAAACGATCGCCATCTACCACACAGGGTATAATTTTAACCTGTTGAGGATTAATCCCATTAGCTGTACAAAGGCGATCGCGACTATAGCGACTAATTGTCCAGATTTCCTTAGCTTGAGTCAAAGCCAGACGCTTGAATAGAGGTAAAGGTTGCCACACTTCCTTACCATAGGTTAAAACGGTGTAGGGTATCCCCAAGGGTAAACAGAGACTAGCAATAAGCGCAGCTAAATTAATATGACCACAATAGACTTGTTTTGCTTTCCCTTTAATTAAACTTTTTAACAATAGATAAGCTAAGGATAAGCGATCTTGACGCGCAGAATTAGTTTTCAAGTAATGAAACTCTAGAGATTTCCCTTCTAAGGGGTTATTAACTCCCACCCCATCTCTGAGTAAGAAAACTTTACCACCACGACTAGGAGTCAAAGAGAGATAAGCTTGCAACACATCCTGTACATAGGATTGTATCCCTCCCTCACTGCTAAAGATTTCTAAAAAGATAAAAATATCCATAATATCCACACAAAAAATACACCCACCTAGAGTAGGCGAGTGTATTTAGTTTACTCAATCTTTAGAATAAACCGAAAGTAAGAGACTTATCGATAGGTAAAGTAGCGCCAATACCCAACCAAAGAGTCACTAGAGTACCGAAGAGAAATACTGCGGTAGCTACAGGACGACGGAAGGGATTTTGGAACTTGTTAACACCTTCGATAAAAGGTACTATCATTAAACCGAGAGGAATAGAAGCCATTGCCGCGATTCCTAACAGTTTATTGGGAACTACACGTAAAATTTGGAACACAGGATAGAAATACCACTCAGGGAGAATTTCTAAAGGTGTCGCAAAAGGATCAGCAGGTTCGCCGATAATCGAAGGATCGAGAACAGCTAAACCTACACAAAGACCGATAGTTCCTAGGATTACTACAGGGAAGGTGTAGAGAAGGTCATTAGGCCAAGCGGGTTCACCATAGTAATTATGGCCCATTCCTTGGGCTAATTTAGCTCTCAACTTAGGATCGCTAAGATCGGGTTGTTTTAAAATTGACATAATAACTTATTGTCTCCTCTGTTAATGTGATTTTCAGCTTACAAAGGACCAGAGATACCTTGTTTACGAATCATTAAGAAGTGTAACAGCATGAACACAGCGATTGACCAAGGTAAAACAAAGGTATGTAAGCTGTAAAAACGGGTTAAAGTAGCTTGTCCAACACTAGGACTACCACGCATTAATTCTACAATCTGATCGCCTACGATGGGTATAGCTGCGGGAACACCTGAAACGATTTTAACCGCCCAGTAACCAACTTGGTCCCAAGGAAGAGAATAACCAGTTACACCAAAAGAAACGGTAATAACTGCTAAAACTACTCCTGTTACCCAAGTTAATTCCCGAGGCTTTTTAAACCCACCAGTCAAATAGACTCGAAAGACGTGGAGAATCATCATCAATACCATCATGCTAGCAGACCAACGGTGGATGGAGCGAATCAACCAACCGAAGCTTACCTCATTCATGATGTACTGCACAGAACTAAAGGCTTCAGCAACTGTAGGTTTGTAGTAAAAAGTCATCGCGAAGCCAGTAGCAAACTGAATTAAAAAGCAAGTAAGGGTAATTCCACCCAAGCAATAGAAAATATTAACGTGAGGGGGAACGTATTTACTAGTGATATCATCGGAGATGGCTTCAATTTCTAAGCGGTCTTGAAACCATTGATATACTTTTGAGTCTGTAACTGGTTTGGAAAACATGAAGTTAGATAATCCTACTAAAGATGATTACTAATTTGATCAAGAGATGCTGTCTATTTATAAAATTTAACATAATTTCTCAGAAATCTCACAACTAAACACCAGTTTTTTTAGCAATGGTATAATTGCGCGAGAAAACGGTTACAGCACAAATATGGTTTTACAAAAAGACAACGAACAGATTACTCAACTTAACCAAGCCATCCTCGCTAGTCAAAATTATCTCCTCTCTCAACAAGATCCCGAGGGTTATTGGTGGGCCGAATTAGAATCAAACGCCACTATTACCGCCGAAGTAGTCCTATTGTACAAGATTTGGGGTAACGACGATACTAAACCTTTACACAAAGTTGAACAATATCTACGTTCCCAGCAAGTAGCTAGTGGAGGATGGGAGTTATTCTACGGAGACGGTGGAGACTTAAGCACTTCAGTAGAAGCTTATCTAGCTTTACGTTTATTAGGCGTAAATCCTTCTGACCCCGACCTAGAACGCGCCCGTCAATTTATTCTACAAAAAGGGGGTATCAGTAAAACCAGAGTCTTTACAAAATTTCACCTAGCCCTAGTAGGCTGTTATGACTGGCGAGGTGTTCCCTCTATTCCCCCCTGGATTATGTTATTACCCAATAACTTCCCCTTTACTATCTATGAGATGTCTAGTTGGGCAAGAAGTAGTACTGTCCCTTTATTAATCGTTTTTGACCAAAAACCTGTATATCAAATCGCTCCTGATTTTAACCTCAATGAACTTTATACAGAGGGTATCGATAATGTTCGTTATCAGTTTCCTAGTAAAAACGATTGGACAGATTTATTTCTCTGGTTAGATAAACTCTTTAAACTCGGCGAGTCTCTCAATTTAGTTCCCTTGCGTGAAGCTAGTCTCAAAGCAGCCGAAGAATGGATTTTAACTCGACAAGAAGTAACGGGAGATTGGGGAGGAATTATTCCGGCTATGCTCAATTCTATGTTAGCTTTACGTACTTTAGGTTATGAGTTAAATGATCCAATTGTACAGCGGGGATTTAAAGCTATCGATGATTTTACCATCGAAACCCCTGATAGTTATTGTGTTCAACCCTGTGTCTCACCTGTTTGGGATACAGCCTGGGTATTGCGCGCTTTGGTTGAATCAGGAATAAACCCCGATCACCCCGCCTTAGTTAAAGGGGGAGAATGGTTAATAGAGAAACAAATCCTTGACTATGGGGATTGGCAAATTAAGAATAAACAAGGTACTCCAGGTGGTTGGGCTTTTGAATTTATCAACCGCTTCTACCCTGATTTAGACGACTCAGCCGTAGTTATCATGGCTTTACAAAGCTTAAAACTACCCAATGAACCCTTAAAACAAGCTACGCTCAAACGGGGTGTGGCGTGGATGGAAACTATGCAGTGTCGCCCTGGTGGTTGGGCAGCTTTTGATCTCGATAATGACCAAAACTGGTTAAATTATCTCCCCTACGCCGATTTAAAAGCGATGATTGATCCTAATACCGCTGATGTTACCGCTAGAGTCTTAGAAATGTTGGGCTGTATCTCTGTGACTATGTCTCCTGAAAGAGTCAATAAAGCGATCGCCTATCTAGTTGGGCAACAAGAGACAGACGGTAGTTGGTTTGGACGTTGGGGAGTCAATTATATTTATGGTACAAGTGGCGCACTCTCAGCCCTAGCCCTAATTTCTCCCGAAAAACACCGCGAGAATATCAGCAAAGGTGCTAACTGGTTACTCAGTTGTCAAAATCCTGATGGAGGTTGGGGAGAAACTTGTCGTAGTTATGACAATCCTAATCTCAAAGGTAAGGGAAACAGCACCGCTTCTCAAACCGCTTGGGCTTTAATTGGTTTACTAGCAGCTCAAACCGTTACGCAACAATCCTACCAACCTCATCTAAGTCGCGGTGTGGATTATCTCGTAACCACTCAAAAACCCGATGGTACTTGGTATGAAGCTGAGTTTACGGGTACAGGATTTCCTAGTCATTTTTACCTAAAATATCATTACTATCAGCAGTATTTTCCTTTATTAGCTCTTGCTCGTTATCAACAGCAAGGGGTTTTCTAGCTAGCAACCAACATCTTACCTTAAGGTAGGTGTTGGTAGTTCAGGCAAACTGAATTATGATTGAGTTAGACTTTTTGGTGATTCAATTATTACATATGCCTAGAACACAAAGAAACGATAACTTCATCGATAAGAGTTTTACTGTTATGGCGGATATTTTACTGAAAATCCTGCCTACTAACAAACAATCTAAAGAAGCTTTTGCTTATTATCGCGATGGAATGTCCGCTCAAGCTGAGGGAGAATACGCCGAAGCTTTACAAAACTATGAAGAAGCCTTAAAATTAGAAGAGGATGCCAACGATCGCAGTTATATCCTCTATAATATTGGCTTGATTCACAGTAGCAACGGTGAACACGAAAAAGCATTAGGATACTATCATGAAGCGATCGAGCTTAATCCCAAAATGCCTCAAGCTTTAAATAATATCGCTGTAGTTTATCATTATCAGGGAGAAAGAGCCCAAGAACAAGGTTTATCTGACCAAGCTGAGGCTCTTTTTGATAAAGCAGCTGAATACTGGAAACAAGCTATACGTATCGCCCCTAATAATTATATTGAAGCCCAAAACTGGCTCAAAACTACAGGGCGATCGGAAATCGATGTCTTCTTCTAAATCAGGATAAATTATGATTGATCAAGAACAGGTTAAAAAGGTTGCTTTGTTAGCTCGTTTAGAATTAACTCCCACCGAAGAAAGTCAATTTACTACTCAACTTAGTAGTATTTTAGATTATTTTGAGCAACTAAGTGAGTTAAATACTGATGGAGTTGAACCAACTACTAGGGCGATTGAACTAAGTAATATTACTCGTCCTGATGAATTAGCTCAAGACATCGAACCTTCAGCAATGCTTAATATAGCCCCAGAAACTGAAGAGCAATATTTTCGCGTTCCCCAGATTCTTAATACAGACGAAGGCTAAGAAAATTGTTTAGGTGAAACGGATCTTAGTATTTTTAACTAAACCCGTTTTACCTGATTAATTTTTCAATTTTTTGCAGTATTTCTTCTTGGTGATTAAATTCAGATAATTTAGCTTGAAATTCCCTTAAAGGTTGTCGGGGAATATTGAGTAAACTAACTGTTTTTGCTACTAATTGATCAATCTTAAGACGAGAAGGACGTAAGCAATAACCCAACTTTTGCTGAGCTATTGCTTCAGCGTAAAAATGCTGGTTAGCATGGGAAGGTAAGGCTAATAAAGGAACTCCTTTAGCGATAGCTTGATAAGTAGTCATTGCTCCTCCAGGATAGACTAATAAATCTACCAGGGGTAAAAGTTTACTATCATTAATAAAGTCAAACACCCAAAGATTAGGTTGAGAGGATATAGTTAAATTACGTTTACCTAGAGATAGGATGACTTGAATATCTTGTGCTAATAATTTATTAAGATAAGCTGTTAAAAAGTCTGTAGCTAAAGAATCTTGAGTCCCCAAAGAAATATAAACTATTTTTTGATGAGGATTTAACTGTGATAATTCTGTTGGTAAAGCTTCATCTCTTTCCCAAAGTAAAGCACCTGTATAGATATCGCCACTACGTAAATGATTAAGAGGTATTAAGTCAGGATGATCACTAATTAAACAAATATCTCCTTGACTAGCGTATTCAAAAAAATTGGCTAAAATTTCGACACCATAAGTTGTTGAAGCTTGTTGATATGGTTGGGAAATTGTCTGGATAGTTTTTTGATTGATAATTTTACCAATTGGTGTTTTTAAAGCGATAAAATCTAGCAACCACAAGGGAATAAATTCAGGTTTAGCTAAAGAATCTGGAACTGTACCTAGATTATTAATAAATGCAGGATGACAGGTAGCTTCAGTAATTCCTACAGCAGGAATCTGATATTTTTTCGCTAATTGTAATGCTGTAAAACGAAATTCTGAAATGATTAAATCTGGTTTAATTTTTTGAATTAATGAATCATCTTCTGCAAAATAATTGAGGAGATTTTCTGATAAATACATTGAATCTCCCTGACGCAACCGTTGATAAATTTCACCAGGAGGAGTAATAGTTAGATTCTCAATCTCAAAACAATGCTTTTTAAATAAAGAACCATAATTTTCTGGACAAACAATCAAAGGATTAATATCTAATTTTCTCAGCCATTGACTAATGATAAAAGCACGGACAATATGTCCATAGCTAATACCTTCGACAAAAAATAACGCTTTGATGCTCATAGACAATTACTGAAGTTATCATAAGTTATTTTAGCTTGTTTTAGGCGATTTAAAGCTTCAGTAAGGCGATCGCCATCAGCAATCAAGCTAACACGTACATAACCTTCTCCCCCTTCGCCAAAAGCATTTCCAGGTGTTACCACAATTCCCGTGGTTTGTAATAAATTGAGAGCAAAATCAGTAGAACTTACTCCTATAGGAGTAGGTATCCACAGATACATAGTTGCCTTGGATTTAGGTATATTCCACCCTAACTCAGCTAATCCAGAGATTAGTAAGTCCCGTCTGGCTTTGTAGCGCAATTGAACTTCTTTTATGTATTCTTCGGGTAATTGTAAAGCAGTCTCTGCAGCGGTTTGAATCACACTAAAGATACCATAATCTAGGTTAGTTTTCAGAGTGCGTAAACCTTGAATAATATCAGAGTTACCCACCACAAAACCTACGCGCCATCCCGCCATACTATAGGTTTTAGAGAGGGTATGAAATTCTACCCCAATCTCTTTAGCCCCTGGAATTTCCAATAGACTAGTAGGTTGATAACCATCAAAAGCCAACTCAGCGTAACAGAGATCATGAACTAGCAGAATTTGATAATGACGCGCAAAATCAACTATTTCCTCAAAAAACTCTCTCGGTGCAGTAGCACTAGTAGGATTATTAGGATAATTAAAATAGAGAATTTTAGCTTCTTGAGCGATCGCCTCGGGAATAGCGCTAATATCGATTAACCAGTCATTCTCAGGTTTAACAATCAGAGGGTAGATTTTACCCCCTGCAATCAACGGACCGCGAAAATGAGCGGGATAACTTGGACTAGGTACTAATACTAGATCACCTGGATCTATGTAAGCTAAAGCTAGATGAGTTAAGCCTTCTTTTGAGCCTAACAGTGGTAAAGCTTCACTATTGGGATCTAAATCTACTCGATAACAGCGTTGATACCAACTAGTAATCGCTTTACGAAAATTAGCCGTACCCTCAAAAGGGGGGTAACCGTGATTTTCTCGTTTAGCCAAAGCAGCGATCGCCGCGTCTATCACTGGTTGTGGTGCGCCACCATCAGGGTTACCCATCCCCAAATCGATTAAATCTATACCCTGTTCACGCGCGCGGGCTTTCAACTCATCGAGACGAGCAAATACGTAGGGAGGTAAACTATTTAAACGTTGAGCACGGCTAATCCAAGTTAAACTCATGGTATAAAATGACCAAGGAAAAAAGACTAATCCTTTATTTTACCAGAGATTTAACTTTTGTCGAAACCATAGCAGCGACTAATTGTTCTGGTGTTACCTTAAAGGGTAAACGATGAATATCTGAATGAGACTGACAGATAAATTCTGCACAATTGCGTAACTCAGACAAGGTAATATTACTTAATCCTAAGTCTTCGAGAGATTGGGGTAAACCGATTTCGCTGTAGAATTTTAATAGTTGTTCTCTAGCTGAAACCGCTAATTGATTATTTTGCACCATTTCTTCCAGACGCAATTGTACTAAAATACCATAAGCGACTTTTTCCCCGTGGAGAGTGTAATAGTCTGATTGGAGATGAGTTAAACCATTATGTACAGCGTGAGCTGCAACAGTACGACAATTAGCCCCACCTAATCCACCAATTACCCCCGCGAGTAAAACAGTCGCGTCTATCACCTCTTTCCACTCTTCACCTCCAAGATTTTGTATCCCTGTAAAGGCTTTTTGTAACAAAATATCTCGTAAAATTCGCGCTTGTTGTACAGCTGCTATGGTTAGGGTAGCTTGAGAATGTCCACTACTTATTGACGCTTCGTACCATTTAGCTAAAGCGTCACCGATTCCCGCGACTAAAGTACGATTAGGTGCACTTTTGATTAATTCGTAGTCTAGAATCAGTAAATCAGGACTTTTACTTAAGGGAACATCGTATAAAAATGCTCCCTTATCGCTGTAAACGTTAGATAAAGCTGTCCAAGCTGCACAAGTAGCCCCAGAAGTGGGAATGGTTACTATTGGTAAGTTACACTGATGAGCGACTAATTTAGCGGTGTCTAAAGCTTTTCCTCCACCTACACCAATAATTAAATCACTTTTGTGCTCACTTACTTGAGCTTTTAAGGCTTTTAAAGAGGCTTCTGAGCAATCAGGACTGTATTTACTCAAAAAGAGGTTAAACTGCTCTAGAATTGGCTTAATTTCACGTTTGATTAAAGATTCTGTCGTCTCTCCCCCAATAATCAAGGGACGTTTACCTAAAGAGGCGATCGCTTCTTTGGCTTCACTGAGGATTTTCTCCCCTTTGATTACTTGACTAGGAGCAACTAAGATAGGGGTAGATTGGGCTTTTTTGGTTTGTTTCATAGTTGATCAGGTTTGAGGGTAGCAAAAAGCTGCTGATAATCTTGTTCTTCGACTCTTTCTTCAGTTTCCCTCACTTCAAAAGTTTTGTTAACAGCATCAGGATTTTGGAGAACTTGTAAACATAACTCGGCGATCGCTTCTCTACTGACTTGTCCTCTGATATTATCTCCTTGGTCAAAGATTAAGGATTGATCACCTGGTTTTTCAGTCAAAGCACAAGGACGAATAATAGTATAACGCAAGCCACTCGATCGCAATAACTCTTCACCCGCTAATTTCCAGGTTAAAATACCCCCTAATTGGTCATTTAATCTTACCGCAGGAGGTTCTTGACTCAAATCGATTCCAGGACGATTAGGACGTGTTACACCAGCAGAACTAATTAAAATAACTTGAGGAGTATTGACCTTTTTACCATAAGCCTTTATCGACTCTACCTCTAAACCAAACAATCCAGGAGAGAAACGAGGATTTAACGCACCATCATATTCAAACTTACTCAACATTAATTGTAGAGAATATACCCGACTAGAGTCAAATTCTCCCGCATCTTTGACGGTTTTGGCTCTAACTACGGGAAGCAAACTCTTAAAGGGAATATCGATGGTTTGGGGGTAATTATAAATCGTATCAAAGGAATAACAATAGGATACACCATCCCATTTTCCCTCACAACGCATAATAAATTTATAACGTTTGCCATCTCCCTGGAGTCTGAGACTAATTCCTTCATATTCACTTAAATCTAGTGGAGGGGTAAAATTGCGTGTTCTTACCGAAGCGAATCCCCCATTATTGGCAATAGAGACATTACCCGAGAAGATAGCACGATTTCCCCCTAGACTGATTTGAGATTGACTAACTCCACCCATAACGATATCATCTACCGCACCCCAGAACTCCTTAACATCAGAATTAGGGTTAGTAAAATCAAATAATAATCTCTCGTCGGAACGTAGATGGGGTTTAATTACTTGTAAGAGATTTTTCATCCCTTGATACTCTACCATTTCGGGACTATCTACCACCTCGGGAAGATAAAATTTAATTCCCTGATAATATTTCTCTCTAGTAGGTGTATCTCCCTCTACTGGTTGTACTTTTACTCCTACACAAGAAATCACCGCGGAAACATCCAAGAGTAATTTAGGGTTGAGAGTTTCCGGGATAGTTAAATCTCCTTCCCAGATTTCCACACTGTTACCGAACATTTCCCGCGCTTTAGCTGCGTCTCTGACTAAGACTCTAACGCGATAATTCTTGGATAGTAAGTATTTAACTACTCTTTTGCCTACACCACCTGTAGCACCTGTTACTAAGATTAATCCCATAGTTGGTAATTTTAATGATTTGGGTTGATTAACAATCTTTTGGATAGTACCAATTATTGGTAAGACTTCAAAGTAATTGATAGTTTGCCACAATCGTTGTAGAGTCTCGCTCATTTGCTTTAGTGTAAAGATATGTTAACTATCTTTAGTTTAACCTGTATCGAAAAGGTGCGTCAGAGAAAACGCACCCAAGATCTTAATAAGCGTCTAAATCTATAGCTTGTGAACCACCTTCTTGTAACTGTATTAGCAACTTAGCCAATTGAGACCAAATTAACTTACCAATCAGTGCGGTTAAAAGCAAAGATATAGTATAGCCAACTACTAGCTTAACATTAAATAGGGCTAATCCCCCGGCTAAAAAGACAGATACTCCCCCACAAATACCCAAAAAAGGAGTAAATATATCTAGTTGTTTACTGAGTTTTACGCTAGGTAAGTCAATATTTTTACTGAGTTGTTTAGCTTTTTCCTTAAGGGAAGCTTCAAAAGCAGTACCAGAAGCGATCGCAGCCAGAAAACCAAAAACGACTAACAAGTAGGGAGGCTCTGTTATATAGTACATATAGAGAAAGTTATGATTGAGTGAAAACGTTCCAATTAATCATAACTCTAAGCTTCCCTACTATTTTATTAAAATCTAGTCGCGACCGTTTAAAGCAATCAACAAGCGCAGAATAAACACAAACAAGTTGATATAAGTCAAATACATCGATAAAGCAGCAGCTAGATATTGTTCATCTCTGTAGCTTCTTGGTAAAACATAGAAATCAACAACAGCCATTCCCGCAAACAGAAAGACTCCTAATCCAGAAATAGCTATTTCTAACCAGGTAGGAGTAAAGATACCAAAGAAACTCAACAATACTTGAGCAACAATCACGATTAATAAAGCGATTAATCCCAATTGCACTGTTTTGGTGAGAGCTAAACCGTCTTCCTCTCCTAGGTTAGAGCCAATATTTCTCGCCACAATAAAAGTTATCCCACAACCTGCCGCAGCGATCGCCAATCCTTGAGGACCTACCCCTTGACTGTGGAGAGCGACAAAAACTAAACCACTGAGAGTATAACCAGTAAGAAGACTATAAAGAGCTAATAGGGGTAAAGCTGTACTATTATTACCCTTTGCTGCAACATTTTGAGCTACAAAGAACAAAATAATTTGTCCAACTAAGGCAACCATAAAAGTAGCCATAAAAGCAGGAGAGCCGATCATCCCCAAACCACCATAGATCCCTACCGCGGTTAAAATTAACCCACCACCCACATAGGGAAGAGCGTTAGGAATGACATTAGGTCCAATTAGAGCCTGTGTTTTCGCCTCTGTAATCGCTTTACGAAAATTACTAGTGTTACTCATATACAGTCAACAAAATTGATATTGATAAAGACTATTTATATTCTAACAAATCTCTCAACTGCGTGTTTATTCTGAGAGACAAAAATTTATTAGGCAACATTTCCGTAAATCAGACATGGTTTCTAACTGCACTCAATCTGACAATAATACTTAAGTGATTACCTGTTTGTGCAATTATGGATAGCTCAAATTCTTCTAATCTTGAATCCCGAGAACTTTTTCTAGCCTATTACCGTAAACCCTCGGTAAAAACTCGCAATCAGCTAGTTAAATTAAACTTAGGGTTAGTCAAAAAAATTGCCTATAGTATCAGCAGACAATGTGCTGAGCCTTACGAAGACTTGCAACAGATTGGCTATCTAGGGTTAATTAGAGCAATTGAGCGTTATAATCCCTGTTTAGGTAGTGCTTTTAGCTCTTTTGCTATTCCCTATATTCGCGGAGAAATATTGCACTATCTCAGAGACAAAAGCAATGTAATGAAAATACCCCGTCGTTGGCAAGATTTAGCGAAAAAAGCCGCAAAAATACGCAAAAAATACTTAGCTCAAAACGGTAATGCTCCTAGTGATTTAGAAATGGCTTGCCTTTTAGGAGTAACTATCCAAGAATGGCTTGAATGTCAACTAGCTTGTCAAAATCGTCTAACGGTTAGTTTAGATGTAATGGTTGGTCAAATGCTCGATAGTTCCGTTAGTTTTGGTGATACTATCCCCGATATTCGCGAACAATACCTACAAAGTCTTGAAGAAGAAAGACTTCATCTTGAAGGAGCAATCAATCAGTTAGAAGAGAAAACTAAAAGAGCAATTGAATGGGTTTTTTTACAAGACTTATCCCGAAAAGAAGTAGCGCAACGTATTGGTATGAGTCCGATGACAGTAACCCGACATTTGAAAAAAGGAATTGCTGAATTAAGTATTTTATTGAATTCTAACAACTTATCGGTAAGTATTTAAGAACCGATAATAAAAGCTTGTAAAAACAAACTATAGGTTAACCCAATTTTTAAAACATTGACGATGATCATCCACAGCGGGCGCTTTTTGCGTGAATATGACCAGCGACTAATTGTTTCTGTACCAATCAATAACACCGCTGAAGCAGGTACATCCCAAAAAGCCGCTTGTCCTGCTGTACTAACTATGGCAATACCCAGAAAAAATCCCAATAAAATACTAATAAATATTAAGGATATCGTCCGCCAGGGATTACTAAAAAAGGTTTGCAATCTTAAAACCTGAGTGTTAACTAAGGTATCTAAACGGGTTCTTTGCATAACTTCAATCAAACTAACGACTAATACGATTTAACAGCCATAATGAGGTAATTATACCAGTAAAATGAGCAGTAATAGTATTAGTATTAGCTTGGATAATTAATAAATCAATCGAGTTAACAAAATCTGTAGGTCCAGTTAAACCTATAGCAATTTGGGGACGAGCTAGAGACTTGGCTAAAACAATACCAACTAAAGCTTGTGCGCCAACAGTTGCCAATAACATACCAACCAAGTTAATGGTTAGACCGGTTTTAATTAATGTAATCGTATCTGTTTTTTTAGGACGTAAAGTTGGGTCTGGAGTTTCAATCTTCTTGGCAATTTTGCCATAACGATAAGCAAAGATAATGGCAATAACTAATAAGATTAAACTGATAACAGCACAAAAAATCCCAAAGCTTGTTCCCTGGGTTTGTTCTTTAGTCTCTATCAAAACAGGTGTAGCAAATAACAGGGTTACTGCTGAGACAACACCTAAGACAATTTGCAACCAAAAACCAATAAAACTACCCCTTTTTAAGGAAGTAACTACTCTTTCGACATTAACAGGCAAAAGACGGCTAATTTGGGAATCTTTAGTCATGGCTAAAATATCATACTTTATTTCAATTTTCCTATACTTTTGTTTAAACCGCCATATTTTGGGTAAAATAAATATTGAGAGTAGATGAGGTAGTTGCGAGTTCGTAATCTTGACCAAGATAGCGAGTTCGAGGAAAGTCCGGGCTCCCGAAAGACCAAACTTGCTGGGTAACGCCCAGTGCGGGTGACCGTGAGGATAGTGCCACAGAAAAATACCGCCTCTAAATATTATAGAGGTAAGGGTGCAAAGGTGGGGTAAGAGCCCACCAGCGATATCGAGAGGTATCGGCTCGGTAAACCCCGGTTGGGAGCAAGGTCGGAGGGTCAAGGGTTGGTCTTTTTCCTGTCCCGATTTAGGAGAACCGCTTGAGACATTTGGTAACAGATGTCCTAGATAGATAACTACCCTCTCAAGTGATCACTTGGAGAACAGAACCCGGCTTACGCTCTACTCTTTTTCTTTGAATTATTGATGTTAATTAAGTGGACGATCCGCGACGCAAAAAACAATTAATACAGCTACTGCATAAGTTCGGTTTAACCAATATAGAGTCTGTCAATCTGTCTCTGGTTGATTTGGCTTTAACTCATCCGACTATCTCTCAAGTAGCAAATTATGAACAGTTAGAATTTGTGGGGGATTCAGTAGTACGACTAGTAGCAGCAGAGTTGTTGCTAGAAACCTACCCAGCAGCACCAGTGGGAGATTATGGCGCTGTTCGCTCTGTATTAGTGAGTGACCAAACTCTCGCCGAAATTGCTGATAGTTATGGGATAGATCGTTATATCCTGATTACAACTCATTTTAATAATCCAGGAGCAAGAGTATCTCTATTAGCTGATACTTTTGAAGCAGTCTTAGGAGCACTCTATCTGAGTACTCACAATATGAGTCTGATTCGTCCTTGGTTAGATCCTATTCTCCGCGAAAGAGCAGCGGTGGTTTTAGCTTGTCCTGCGCGTCAAAATTATAAGGATGCTCTACAAGAATGGACACAAGCACAGCATAAAATACTACCTGTATATAAAGTCCAAGAAAATCATGGGGTAGAAGTACACCAAGCTAATCGCTTTAGGGCCCAAGTCTGGCTCAACGATCGCCAATTAGGACAGGGAACAGGTCGCACTAAAAAAGCAGCTGAGCAAGCCGCAGCTAAAGAAGCTTTCTTTACCGTAGTTATGCCACAAAAATGACCATTAATATCGCTATTATCGGTGTGGGACGCTGGGGAGTTCATCTCCTACGTAATTTCCTCAAGCACCCCTTAGCTGTAGTAGTGGCGATCGCTGATACTTCCACAGCTAGACTCGATTATTGTCAACAACATTTTGCTCTTTCATCAACACAACTATACACCAATTGGCAAGATATCCGGCTCAACTCTAATATTGATGCAGTAGTAGTAGCTACTCCCGCTTCTAGTCATTATGAACTTATTAAAGACGCTCTCACCCTAGGTTATCACGTCCTAGCGGAAAAACCCCTGACCTTAGACCCTAGTCAATGTCGGGAATTAACTCAATTAGCCCAAAAACAACAGAAACAATTATTAGTAGATCATACTTATCTCTATCATGGGGCGATCGCCACTGGTAAACAAACCTTAGATACAGGTAAATTAGGTAAAATCATCTATGGTTATGCTAGTCGCACTCATTTAGGTCCAGTTCGACAAGATGTAGATGTGCTCTGGGATTTGGCTATTCATGATTTAGCTATCTTTAATTATTGGTTAGGAGAAACCCCTACACAAGTACAAGCTCAAGTGAAAACTTGGTTACAACCACAATTACCTGATCTAAGTTACTTAACCCTTACTTATCCGAGTGGTGTACAAGCTTTAATCCACCTGTGTTGGTTGAATCCTGATAAACAAAGACGTCTATCTCTAGTGGGAACTCAGGGATGTTTAATTTTTGATGAAATCTTACCTCAACCATTAGTTCTACAAAAAGGTTATTTAGAATCTGTTGATCATCGTTTTATCCCCACAGGAGTATCTACAGAAGTCATAGAAGTAGAAAAAGTTGAACCATTGCAACAAGTTTGCGATCGCTTTTTAGATAAGATAAATTGCCACCACATTGATTCAGAATCAGCTAATTTAGCTACTCAACTAGTTACTATCCTTACTTGTTTGAGTTTATCTTGGCAAAATGACGGTCAAATAGTTACCGTACCAGATTATTTTTTCTCTTAACTTTTAATAGTACTATGACAATGAACCCATTTCCTAAAACCAAAGAAGGTTCAGGAATTTGCTCAAACGTGACAATAACATTTTCATCGAGATTATCTTTAGTAGTATAAACATAATCTAACGCACCTAGATCATCGAGAATATGAGCACGTAAAAATAAAGAACTGGTAATGCTTCTACTGAAACCGTAAAAAAATATAGAGAAAATCAGAAAAGACAATAAACTACGGATGGTTAAAACCTATGGTTCGCTCCACTGCTATCTGTTAAAACAGATGGCTAACTCTCGCTCACGATTTTTTTGTTTAGGTGGAGTTTGAATCTCTCTAAAGGTATTCTCTACGGTAGATAGCAAAGCTACTCCATCTAGATCTCCTGCGATTAATCCAATGGGAATACCCCACCTAAAAAGGACATAATCTGTTTATTCATTGATTTAATCCTCTTGGAGATCTGATTGAATTTTTACACAAATAAGCTCTTCGCAGCTTATGCTCTAATTTACCTACAATGACCTTCGCCAACGTGACCTAGACTGGCGATCGCTTTAGTTAAGGTTTCATAGTCTTGGGGTGATAATTGTGCTTGTAGGGTAGCTGAATCGATAACTAACTCACCATTTTGGGCTAAAGCAGCTAGAGGATCAAACCCCAACGCGTCGGTATTGAGAGGATCATCTGCAGGTTTATCCGCATCCCCAAAAATATGATCAAAATGAAAAGTTGTTTCTAACTCTGCTTCTCCCCCTGTTATGACAATACCTTTGCGTTCGTCTCCGATATATTCCCCACAGGTATATTCTAGAGGTTGAGCGATCGCTATATTAAAGTTAATCGTTTCTCCATCTCTAGTAGCTGTTCCTTGTAAGAGGATAGTTGCTCCTTCTTCTGAGGGTGTAACCTTCCACGATAAAGCGTTATAGTGTCCTGGTGGTGCTTGTATTTGAGCGACCACAACCACTTCATCTGTTGTAGCTAAATCAACGGTTTTAGACCTTTCTAACAACACTACGGTTACCACTGGTTCAAGGGGATTATCAGTAGCAGGGTCAAAAGGTGGCTCAGTTTGAAAGGCTTTAATTTCTGCTAGAGTAACATAGACATGGTCAAATTCTATTTGCCAATTATCTTTAGTCGTAAAACCTTCACGGACAAAATCTTCACCTTCAGCAACTAAGCTGAGTTTTCCATCCTCAGTCGCTTGTTTAACTAATGATTCCGAAGCAGTAGCAGTAGTCAAAGAAAGTAAAGACGCCAGTATTCCTACACCTAAAAGGGTTTTTATTTTTAGCAACATTGATAATTGTTTTGTAAATTATTACCACTGCTAATCCTAATCACTCTCATCTGGTTTTTCAATCCCCCCAGGGGGGATGAACTAGTCTTCTAACTCGATGGATAGAGGTACTCTAGTTACTTGTGGCAATTCTACTAATTCTTCTGTACCTACTTGATTAGGTAGGAGTACGGGTAGGGGTTTAGGCTGTTCCAACCAACAACTAGCGATCGGTAAAGTTTTTTCTAAATCTTCTAATAGTCTAGGAATAATCATTACTGCATTGAGACTACCGATGCGTTCTGCTTCATTCATCCCTGCTTCAATGGCTACTGCTACGTTAGATACTGAACCTCTGACGATCGCTGTACATAATCCTGACCCGATTTTTTCATAAGAGGTTAGTTGTACATCAGCAGATTTCAGCATAGCATCAGACGCACCTACTAAAGCGGGAAATCCTCTGGTTTCTAATAAGCCGATAGAATTATTACTCAAACGACTATAACCTCGTTGTTGTTGGGCTATTTCTGATAACTTACTGCCAATAGGGAAAATAGCTTCTAAATTGGGCATCGGACGAGGTATAACTAGATGAGATATCAATTGACCAAATTTATCCGCTGTTTTTGCCCCCTCTTCTACAGCTAGACGCACATCAGAGATTTTACCCCTAACTACTGCTGTACAATAACCACCCCCTATTTTTTCATAACCGACTAGGGTTACTTCTGCTGATTTAAGCATCATATCTGCTGTTCCTACGATAGCAGGGAAGCTTTGTGTAGAGACTAAACCGAGGGCGCTGTCTTGGAACTCATAATGTTGTTGCTTGGGTATTCTCCTAGAGGGGGATATTTTCATAGATTTTGAACAAAATATTAGTTAATCTTAGTCTTTAATATACTATCTTCTATGATACACCAAGGTCTTGACTAGGATTTAGTAACCATTATAGTATTATTTTATATTTAATATAACATTTAGTTTATAATAGTTCATAAAACTTTACATTGTGATCTGACCATGCAACCGATGTTTAACCTACAACAAGTAGAATTGAATCCGGATTCCCTTACTAAAACCGCTTACCAACTCTTTCAAGAAGCTAAAAATATTTTTAGCGTTACTCATAAAACGATTAGTAGTAATATAGGTCAACTAATCGTTAACACAGACAAAAAAGCAACTCCCCTATCTACAGAAACAATTCTGAAGATGCGTCAACGTCAACAGGATTTGATTGAAATTGATTGGAAAGAAGCCAAAGAAGGAATTTATCCCGAGAGTTTGTTATTTGACAACCCTTGGGATGAATTTTTCCGCTATTATCCCAGCGTCTGGCTAGATTTACCCTTAATTTGGCAAAAAGTCAGCCAAAAAGCCTATCAAGAATTTAGCCCTGAGATTAATCAAAGTGGTTATCCGCGTTATTATTTACAAAACTTTCACTATCAAACCAATGGTTATTTGAGTGATGAGTCAGCTAATCTCTATGACTTACAGGTAGATTTACTATTTAATGGCGCAACTGACGCGATGAGAAGAAGAGTTTTAAAACCTCTCAAACAGAGATTAGCAGGTTTTGACAGTCCCGAATATCGCATTTTAGATGTACCCTGCGCTACAGGAAGAACCCTCAAAATGATTCGCGCAGCGTTTCCCGAAGCTGCTTTATTTGGAGTAGATTTATCTCCTGCTTATCTACGCAAAGCTAATCAGTTACTTTCTGAGTCTTTAGGAGAATTACCCCAATTAATTCAAGCAAACGCCGAAGAATTACCTTATCAAGATAACTATTTCCACGGATTGACTAACGTCTTTTTATTCCACGAATTACCACCAGAAACGCGTCAACAAGTAATCGCTGAATGTTATCGAGTTTTGCAACCTGGTGGAGTGATGGTGATCGCCGATTCTATTCAACTTGAGGATCATCCCGAGTTTACCGATATGTTGAATAACTTCCCCATTACTTTTCATGAACCTTATTACAGAAGTTATATCAGCGATAATATCACCGAAAGACTATCCTTAGTAGGTTTTGAGAATATAGAAACTCAAACCCACTTTGCTAGTAAATACTGGACCGCTTCTAAACCTGTTTAGACGAAATTCGGTAAACGGTAAAGAAGAGATAGAGTCCCAAATCCTAATAATAAAGCACCACTGACAGGATTAATCCAACCTGACCATTTACGTAAACTTAAAAATTGGGTTAAAACACCCGCAAAACTTCCCGCTAGTACCAAAGGAGTAACGTAACCTACAGTATAGGCTAACAATAAACAGACTCCTAAGAGTAAATCTTCAGTACTAGCCACCCAAGCTAAGATACTAGCTAAAACAGGAGTGCTACAGGGGGAAGCTACTAAACCAAAAGTTAAACCCAATAGATAGGAACGTAGCGCAGGTGGAAAGTCAGGAGTAATCCAGTCGGTTGTGCCTAAAGAAGGGAAATTCAGCGGGACAATTTCTAAGAGATTCAGTCCCATAATAATAGCGATCGCGCTGACTATTAAAGGTAAACCCCAACCAATTTGTCCATAAACTCTACCTACAGAAGCGGCGATAACGCCTAATAAAGCTAAAGTAGTAGCCAAACCCAAAGCAAACCACAGAGACTGTAGAGTAGCTTGTGTTCTATTTTCATTTTGATAACCACCGATATAACCTAGAGTAATCGGTAACATAGATAACAGACAAGGACTCAGACTCGTCAAAAGTCCCGCTAATAAAATGATACCCACACTAAAGATACTTAAATGATTTAGTTGTTGAGATACCAATTGATTGGCGAATTGTTCGAGATAATAGAATTGAGTTCGCAGAAACTCCAGCATATTGTTTAAATCAGACTATAATTATCTTAATTTTAAGCTAAATTACCATGACCTATTGTTTAGGAATTATCAATCATTTTGGCATTGTGATGGGTGCAGATTCTCGTACCAATGCTGGAGTAGATTATATTTCTGCTTATAAAAAACTCTTTGATTTCACTATCCCTGGAGAAAGAGTGATTATTATTTGTACATCAGGGAATCTCTCTATTAGTCAAGGAGTGATTAGTAGATTAAAAAGAGATATCAAAAACGAAGAACCCCAAAACCTCTATAATTTTGCTCATCTCTACGATGTAGCGCGATATATAGGCAATAAAAGTCGGGAAATGCAGGAATTAGATCGCCCTTGGTTAGAAAAAGACAACATAGACTACCACTGCAACTTCTTACTAGGTGGACAAATTAAAGGAGAGGAACCACAATTATACCGAATCTACTCTCAGGGTAATTATATCCAAGCCACCCAAGAAACACCATTTTTACAAATTGGGGAGACTAAATACGGGAAACCCATTTTAGATCGTACTATTACCCAAGAGACACCCTTAGAAGCTTTAGCTAAATGTGCCTTACTGTCGATAGACTCAACCATGAAATCAAATATTTCTGTAGGTCCTCCTATCAATTTAATCATGTATCAAGCCGATAGCTTAGAATTACGTCACAAACTACAACTCAAATTAGGAGACCCCTATTTAGCAAAAATGCGTAAACTTTGGGAAGAATACGTACGACAAGCCTTTGAAGCGATGTCTAATATAGAATGGCAATATGAGGAGAATTCCTCAGCCGAAAATGTTCTCATCGATTAAGGTAAAAACCATGATTCGTAAAAATTTACCTCGTCTAGCGATCGCCACAATTGCTGTGCTCGGTTTATTAGAAACCGCTTATTTAACCCTAGCAGAGTTAGCAGGTAAAGCCGAGGAAATCTGCCCAACTTCAGGTTGTGTGGATGTTTTAAATAGCCCCTACTCCAAGATATTTGGTCTTCCTTTAACTTTATTTGGGTTTTTTGCCTATAGTACAGTAGCTATACTAGCCATTGTCCCTTTATTTATCCCTAAGAAAAATTGGGATAAAATTACCTGGTCAGGTTTATTATTCGTAACTACTACTATGGCTGTTAGTAGTTTATATCTAATGTACGTGATGTTTTTTACAATTCAAGCCTTATGTCCTTATTGTCTAGCTTCAGCTTTATTATCAACAACCTTATTTTTAGTTACCCTCTTAGCCCATAAATGGCATAATTGGCGTCAACTAACCACAATTACTGTTGTGGCAGCTATAGCGAGTTTAACAGGGGTAATGAGCGTTTATGCTAATGTTGACTATACAGCTTCTACACCACCTGCTGAAGTAGCAGTTAAAACAGGACAAAAAGGACCACCCGTTACTACTGAATCAACAACAGCAGAAATATCCTTAGCTGAACATCTCAAGTCAATTGATGCTAAAGTATTTATAGCTTATACCTGTCCTCATTGTCACGAACAAAAACAATTGTTTGGTAAAGAAGCAACCAGTATCTTAAACAGTATTGAATGTCATCCTAATGGTGAAAATGCTCAACCCCAACTCTGTGAAAATGCAGGAATTAGGGGAGTTCCCACTTGGGAAATTAACGGAGAATTGTATCCTGGGCTACAACCCTTAGAAAGACTCGCCCAATTGTCAGGTTATACAGGAACACAAGAATTTGTTTATCCTTTCCCCTATTAATATCGAATCGAAAATAAAACGATCTTGTTGAGTTAGGTGTTGGGTATTGGGTTTTAGGTTTTAGGAAATATTATTTTTATATAATACTTACTTCTGCCTCTTGCCTTCCATTATATTTTTAGCTTTCTCTCAATCCATTTCAGATAACAGAAACCATGAACACAGATCAAGTCTGGGTTATTTACAAAGAGTTTCGCTTTGAAGCAGCCCATAAACTTCCCCATCATCAGGGTAAGTGTCGCCGTTTACATGGTCATAGTTGGGTAGGGAGAGTATATATTCAAAGTAACCAATTAATTAGCAGTGGTGCTCAACAAGGGATGGTGATGGATTTTGGTAAAGTTAAGGAGTACCTGGATCCTTTATTAGAAAATTACCTAGATCATCACTATCTCAACGCCACCACGGGGTTAGAAAATCCTACTAGTGAGGCGATCGCTGAGTGGATTTTTAATAAATTAGCAGCGATGAACCTTCCTGGACTTTATGGGGTAGAAATTAGAGAAACCTGCACTTCAGGTGCTTATTATTCTAAAGGTTAAAACGTGATATTATTGTTTAGGCTATTGGATCTTAAAATATTTTACAGAATTTGTTTCGAGACTATGAGCATAGTAAGTCAAGTTATTCTCAAAGCCGATGATGAACTCAGATACCCTAGTAGTGGTGAACTCAAGGGCATCAATGATTTTCTCAGTACCGGTGAGCAACGTATTCGTATTGCTGAAATTATGGCTGAAAACGACAAAAAAATCGTCGAAGAAGCTAGCAAGCAATTATTTAGAAAACGTCCCGATTTTCGCGCACCTGGTGGTAATGCTTCGGGGCAACGTCAATATAACCAATGTTTGCGGGATTATTCCTGGTATCTCCGTCTAGTTACCTATGGTTTAATCGCAGGTAGCATTGAACCTATCGAAAAAATCGGCTTAATCGGTGTTAAAGAGATGTATAATTCTCTTAATGTACCAGTTCCAGGAATGGTGGAAGCGATTCGCTGTCTTAAAGAAGCTGCTTTAGCTTTACTAAACACCGAAGATGCTGCTGAAGCTGCTCCTTACTTCGATTATATGATTCAAGCTATGTCTTGATTGAGTGATCTTAAAGCTAATTTCCCCATTCTCTAGCTATCTAGGGTGGGGAAATCTTTTTTAAGCATAACTATTTAACTTCTATTACTGTTTCTACTGGTTGAGAATCAACAGTTACTAAATTTTCTTCGCTATTTTCTACTTTTTCGTTGCGGCGATTTTTACGATAATCTAAAGCTAGTCTAGATAATTCGGTAGTTAACAGAGTTAAGACAATACCATCGTCAATCCAACCGATAATAGGGAATACATCAGGAGAAATATCTAGAGGACTAAATAAATAAGCGATCGTTCCTAAAACAATTAACCAACGATATTTGGGATTGCGGACTTGATTGCTATACCAACTGTAAAAAGACTCGACTATTTGTTTCATTTGGGGAATTTCCTAACCAACAACTCTATTGTGTCAAATTTATCTTGAAAGGGAAAGTGGGGTAAACAACAATTTTCTCTCTAGTTTTCCATACCTGATGCTAATTTTGGTTAACTTTTTTAACATAATTTTGCTAATATTTAAGATAGGTTAACTTTATTAAGAATTTAGCAAGGGATAAAATCATGGCTGGGCTTTTTGGTCTATTTGGTGGTAAAAATAAAGACAATGCCAACGGTAAGAATAATACAGGATCTTTTTTCCTAGAGCCAGATGAGGCGAAAACTCTCGGAAATCTAGAATATATGCGCTCTTCTGACAAAATCAGACGCACTTTCCCTAAAACACGCACCAATCAAGTTACCGAAATAGTTAAAGAGGTTTCTTCTTTAGAAGTATCTGCACCATCGAATCAATCTAATCGAGTCAATACCCCTTCTACCCCTGTACAATCTCAGAGTGAAACTCAATCTCAACCTGAATCTAAACCTGCTCGTCGCGGTAATGACTCTAGTTTAGATTTATTCCGTCAAATGGCAAAGGATATCAAAAAATAACTTGATTTAACTAAAAAAAGAGGGTAGGTAATTTACCTACCTTTTATTTTTGTTCACCTAGCTAGCTAACTCGATTTCCTCGCTATCTTCTTCTTCATCCTCCACAGTAAATTTAAGTAGAGTAAAGTAAAAGACAGAGAAAATTAAGACAGCGATTACACCTATAAGTAATGCTCCATCTCCTTCATGCCAGTAATCAAAAGCTTCTTTTTGACCGTAGTTAAGCAATAAACACATGGCTAGCACTCTAATCAGATTAACTATATAGCCGATAGCTGCAGCTATGATTGGCACTATAAAATTATGAATTCTTTTGATAGGAAACATTACTAAAAATAAGATGGATATCCCGAATACATAAGTCATAGCTTCAGCCCCTGAACATTGTCTGGCAACTATAACTGAGGTTTGGGGTAAATGAAGTCTAATCCCATCTACAGCGATATTATAACCCATCGCCCAAAGAAAAACACTAGCTACTTTAGCTGTCAGAGGTGATAAATCCCAGGGACTAAGTATTACACTAGGCATACTTAAACCGAAGAGAATAGTTAATTCACGCCAATATTCCTTAAACCACTTAAACCCTGCGGCTAATAAAGCTAAACTAATCCCAAACATTAAAGGACTAACTCTAACAATTACTTCAATGGTATTAACAACAATATCTAAAGTCAAGCCAGACAAAGTTATTAAGATTAAGATGACAGCGATAACTATTGCTAATGGTTTAGTTTGAAATTTGAGGGTTTCTTTACGATCCCAAATCAAAGATCCAACCCCTGCTAAAAATAAAGCACTCATCCCTATATGAGCTACGTCGTCTAATCGCCACAATATGCCAAAATAAATGGTAAATAGGGCTGTTGCTATTAATAAAAGCCAAAAATAAGGTTTTTGTAAGATATCTTCTGGTAGCTTATTATTTATGCTCATGATGCTTTAATTTCTTGTTTATCAAAATTATAAACTATGTTATTTTTTATCGTTGCTTAACTTTGTACTCAATTGACGTCTTGCTTCAAATAAACCGATCGCCACACTTACTGATAAATTTAAACTACGTACTTTGGGTTGACTCATGGGTATATAAAGTTTAGCGTCACAAAGTTCTAAAATAGGTTTAGGTAATCCTGAAGTTTCACTCCCAAATAATAACCAATCTCCTGACTGGAATTTCCAGTCTAGATAGTTATGATTACCTGAGACGGTAAAACCTAGTAATCTCCCTCCTCTTTGTTGTTGCAAGGTGCTAAAGTCTTGATATTCTTCGTGATGATGAAGATTAACGTAGGGCCAATAGTCTAAACCTGCTCTTTTGAGATGGCGATCGCTTATTTCAAAACCCAATGGACCTACTAAATGTAATTCCGTTTGAGTTGCTGCACAAGTCCGCGCTATATTACCTGTATTAGGGGGGATTTGAGGTTGAACTAAAACCACCTGAACCATATTAAGCTACCAAAAGTTGAGCACAGATTTTACTTTCTAATTCTTGTTCTTGTTTAGCCATAGTTTCTATGCCTAGGGTGATAATTTCTGCTATGGATAAACCTTCTGAGTATTGTTTTAACCATTGTTGCGCTTGATTTCCCTGACTGAGAATCTGTTTAACGGGAGAGAGAAAACAACTAAACCCTTTTTGTTTGGCTAGGGGATATACTTCGTAATAGAGTTGTTCAATCCATTCTCTAGCTATAATTGTTTGTCCATTTTGCCAATGGTATAATTGAGCTTCTAGACTGTTTTCGGCTACTTTTTGTTCATTACTATCAGTTAACTCCAACATTTCTGCTGCTGATAGAGAACTTAATCTCAGTGGATCTAGTTCGGGATTTTCCATTAATTGAGTTAAACGAGCTTCTAACAGAGCAATTACCCCGAGCATTTGCACAGGATCTACCATTAAATCACAGATACGTAATTCTAACCGATTGAGTAGATAAGGGCGGCGATCGCCATTAGGTCTTACTGATGACCACAAGTGACGTACGTTACGCATTGTACCTAAGCGTAGTTGTGCTTCTGTCCAATCGATAAAATGACGGTGACTAGTAAATAGAGGTACTTCCTGTGGAGTTTTGGGGAACATTTGCCAACGGGTGGAGTGATACCCTGTTACCTGGTTATCTAGAAAAGGGGAAGAAGCGCTCAAGGCTAGATACAGAGGAGCTTCTAAGCGTATTAACCTACAAGCACGAATTAGGGTTTCAGGATCACTAATGCCAATATTAATATGGATACTCGCGGTGACTACTTTTGTGCCATATGTTGCCTCTATAAAGCTATGATAGGGGTTATCGGGATCACAGCGATAAAAGCGATCGCTATTCCCTAGAGCTAGAGTACTGCCAGGAATTATTGTATAATTATTTTGTTCTTTTAAATATTTGCGTAACAGTTGTCTTGGTTTTAGTAGAGCACAAAGCAGGCGATCGTAAGAGCACAGAGGTGCTGTTGTATATTCTACATTGCGACTATCTGGCTCTCTAACGAAACCTGCTAAATCTCTGACAATCTTATCTGAGAAACCTACCACATCTCCTGTGGGAGTTCCCGTATACATTTCTACTTCTACACCTTTAGATAGTAACACAATTTTTCTGCCTTAGAAGAATGTCTTAATCAATTACTTTACCAGAAATCTGACTGTATCTCATTTTGTTAAAATTAATAATCAGAGGTTTGCCAAAATTCTTGTCTAGGGGTTTATGATCCGATGAATCACAATCAACCATTTTGTTGGTGGTTACTGAAAAATAATCGTTATTTACCATTTTATCAGATATTTTGGTTAGATAGTCTCAGAGAATTTTTAACCAATCAGCAACAGGACAATTCTACAGAAAATCTCTTAGGAGAAATTGTCCCACTTTTTTGGCAAGAAGATTTATGGCAAACTCTGATTAAACTTTGGCTTACTCTCCTAGAAGATGATGCTTTAGAATATCTGATAACTTTTTTAACCGAAATAGAAACCCCCGAAAACTATCAATTTAATAATCTTTTTTTAGCGGCTAATTTTGCGCAAGATTTAACTGAATATCAAACCAGCTTATCAAGCCTAATTAAACTTCAACAATATTTTTTAGATTTGACCCATTATGAACTAAATTATCAATATGAGCCTTATTTAGATTCTCAAGCTACTAACCTGGTTCAAACCATACAATCTTTAGCAATCTTGTCTCTAGGTCGTTTAGTCAAGATTTTCCCGGAAAATTTTAACCTTTTAAAAAATCTGAGTATTCATGATCAGAAATGGTACTTAAGACAAGCAGCAATAGAAGCTATTGCCAGTAATTTAAATTCTTGGCAAACACAACAACCAGAAGCAGAAAACCAGATTTTTAATTTACTCAAAGAAAGAGCACAAAACGACGAAGATGCACAAGTAAGAAAAAAAGCCATAGAAGCTATTTCAACTTATTTAAAATCTCATGAAGAGACTAGACAATTACTCAAATACTGTGCTCTAACTGATGAAGATCCCTATGTACAACAGACTGCTATTAATGCTTTAGCTATTGGTTGGCGTAATCATGAAGAGATACGTACCTGGTTGAAAAATCTAGTTCAATCAACTCATGACTCCTATCTACGAGAAACAGTAGTAGTAGCTATAGCTCAAGCTTGGGGAAAAAATGAACAAACCCTGAAAATAATGCAATCCTTAGCAGAAGATGAGGAAGAGTCATACGTTAGAGGGATAGCATTACAAACGATTGTCAAAAAATGGTCTAAAAATCCAGAAACTTTGATTCTCTTGAGACAAAGAGCTTTTTTAGATCCAGATGAATATGTAAGAAGTATAGCTGTTCAAGCCTTAGCTACAGAATGGGGAGATCAACCTCAAGTGGTTATCTGGTTAAAAGAAGCGGCTTTTTTTGACCAAGATGAATATGTAAGAAGTATAGCTATTCAATATTTATCACAACGGTGGAAAGGTAAAAAAGATATATTCAAATTCTTAAAAGAAATCGTGCAAACCGATGATAATCAATATATCAGAGGAATAGCTATTCAAGAATTAGCCAAAGAATGGCAACAAGAAGCGGGAATATTGGCAATGTTGCAAGAATTGAGCGAAACAGACAAATCAATTAGCATCAGACGTACAGCGATACAGGCGATCGCCAGGGAATGGCGTCAAGAAACCTCTATTTTTCTCTGGTTACAAAAAAGAGCTTTAACAGAAACAGACGTAGAAGTCAGAATCGTCGCTTTACAAAGTATGCTCCAATATGGAGAACATACCATCGCCTTGTTACCCTGGTTAAAACAATTAATCCTGACTGATGCTATCTCAGAAGTGCGGGTAATCGCCTTACAAGAATTAGCTAAACATATCAAGACTGAACCAGATTTAGCTATCTGGCTTACAGAAATAGCTACACAAGATGAACACAGTGGTATGAGAAGCACTGCTCTCAAAGAATTAATTAAGCATACAGATAGTTTTACCCCAGATTTGTTACAATTCTTAATAGATAAAGCAATTAACGATCGCTTTGAGCGTCAATATCCCTTTGAATCTAACCCTAGACAAATTGCCCTAGAATTAATCATTAAATATTATCCCAATGCTTTAGAAACCAAATCTCTACTAGAAGATAGAGCCAAAAACGACCCTGACGAAGAGGTTAAAACCTTAGCTACAGAAGAATTAACTAGATTAACTCAAAAAGAAATATGACCATAGAAGAAATTAGCACCCAATTAGAAAGTCCCAATTCCCGCGATCGCCTTTTAGCTTTAGTAGCTCTCAGAGAAGTACCTCCAGAAACAGCAGTACCATTAATCAAAAAAGTGCTGCAGGACGAAGTATTACAAATTAAATCAATGGCGGTATTTGCTTTAGGATTAAAAATTACTCCAGAATGTTACCCTTTACTAGTTAAATTTTTGGAGACAGATCCAGATTACGGGATTAGAGCCGATGCAGCAGGAGCATTGGGTTATTTAGGGGATAATCGAGCTTTTGAACCCCTAGTGAGAGCTTTTTACGAAGATACAGAATGGTTAGTACGTTTTAGTGCTGCAGTATCACTAGGGAATTTACAAGACATTAGAGCGAAAACAGTATTATTAGAAGCCTTAAATAGTCCAGAAGCAGTCTTACAACAAGGAGCGATCGCCGCTTTAGGGGAAATAAAAGCAGTAGAAGCGATCGAGGCTATGCTAAAATTTGCCCAATCAGAAGACTGGTTAATTAGACAAAGACTAGCGGAAGCTTTAGGGAATTTTAACACACCTCAAAGCATTTCCGCTCTTAAATACCTAGCCAAAGATCCTCACCCTCAAGTATCTCAAGCGGCGCTAATCTCTTTAGAAGGTATAAATTAACCGATTTTACCTCATGGTGACAAATTCTTCAGCAGAACTAGGATGTATCCCTACGGTAGCGTCAAAGTCGGCTTTAGTCGCTCCCATTTTCACGGCGATCGCTACTCCTTGAATAATTTCGGCTGCGTAATCCCCTACCATGTGCGCTCCAAGCACTTTTCCTGTGTCTTTCTCTACTATTAGTTTCATTAGGGTTTTTTCTTGTTTACCTGGTAACACGTAATACATGGGACGGAATTTGGTCTTGTAAATCTCGATCGCCTCTTCTCCATAACGAGATTTAGCCTCTTCTTCGGTTAAACCTACTGTAGCTGCTTCAGGATAACTAAATACAGCAGATGGTACATTTTCATGACTCATTAATCTGGGTTTTCCACCAAATTCTGTATCAGCAAAAGCGCGACCTTCATTAATCGCTACGGGAGTTAAATTAATCCGATCTGTACAATCTCCAACGGCGTATATATTGGGTTGGGAAGTGCGACTATATTCGTCAACGGCGATCGCTCCATTTTTTACTTCTACTCCTGCGCTTTCTAATCCTAGGTTAGCAATATTAGGAATCCTTCCTGTAGCTGCTAAACTCACTGCATCCACTAGTAAGATTTCTTCTTCTTCTTGGTCTTGTTGTTTAATATATACTTTTAATCCTTCCTCTGTTTTTTCTATTTTGCTGGGTATAGTATGAGTGAGGATATTAATACCATGTCTAATCATTTCTTCTTGAATCGTGGTTCGAATATCTTCATCAAAACCGCGCAAGATTTTATCTTTTCTTACTAATTGAGTTACTGTTGTGCCCAAATTGTGCATAATGCAGGCAAATTCTACACCAATATAGCCTGCACCAATGATTAAAATATTTTTAGGTTGTTCTGGTAGGGTAAACATTCCATCAGAAACCATCGCGTGTTCGATTCCGGGAATATCTGGTTTAACTGGATGTCCTCCTACTGCTATTAAAATCTTATCTGCAGTGATTTTTTTCTCCCCAACTTCTAGAGTATGGGGGTCTAATAATTTAGCATAGTGGGGAAATAACTCAACTTGGGAATTATCTAACATCTTTTGATAAATTCCGTTGAGTCGGGTAACTTCATCATTTACCGCTGTAATCATCTTTGACCAGTCTAGAGTACTACTTACAGGACTCCATCCATAGCCTACAGCTTCTTCAAATTGTCCAGGAAAATGAGAAGCGAATACCATTAATTTCTTGGGTACACACCCTCTATTAACGCAAGTTCCCCCTAATCTATCTGGTTCAGCTATTCCTACTTTAGCTCCATATTCTGCAGCTCGTCTAGCGGTAGCTATTCCACCAGATCCTGCTCCCATTACGAATAAATCAAAATCATAACTCATCTGTTATTTCCCCCTATTAATATTAAAAAAGGCAAAGAAAAGACTCTTTGCCTAGTATTCTAACAATACTGTTATTTCAGACTTTAACCAACAAAAGCTTTACGAGGCTCACAAACTCCTGTAGGTTGAGTACCTTTGAGATAGGCTAACATGGTGTCTGCATCGGATACCTCAAAAGGATCTGTAGGACAGTTGTCAGCAAAATCTGGCTCGATAAACATTTTCTCAATTTTGCAGTCGTTAACAAACATAGAGTAACGCCAAGAACGCATACCAAACCCTAGGTTGGATTTATCTACGAGCATTCCCATTTTACGGGTAAATTCACCGTTACCATCTGGTAGTAATTTTACTTTCTCTGCTCCGATTTCTTTACCCCATTTGAACATTACAAAAGCATCATTAACTGAAATACACATGATTTCATCAACTCCTAATGCTTTGAACTCTTCGTAAAGTTCTTCGTAACGAGGTAGGTGATTTGAGGAACAAGTAGGGGTAAATGCACCAGGTAACGAAAATACGATTACTTTTTTACCGCCAAAAATTTCTTTGGTAGTTGTGTCTTGCCAACGGTAAGGGTTGGGTTTGATTGATTCGTCACGAACACGGGTTTTAAATACTACGTCTGGTACGGTGTCTAGTACTGGCATATTTACCTCTTTAAAATATTTATTTTTGACTCTATCTCAGAATAATTCTTATTTAGGAATAAGTCAATAGTAATAAATACTTATTTTAAAGTAGTGTTATAATCAAAGAATAAGAAAAATCTTTAAGATGATAATGAAAGCTCATCAAATTATTAACGCTCTTAAGTCTAGAGGACTTCGCGTTACTCCACAACGATTCGCTGTTTATGCTAATTTGTTAGGACGTCGTGATCATCCTACTGCTGAACAAATTCTTTTGGATCTCAATCAAGATAGCCCCATTTCTTCTCAAGCGACTGTTTATAGTTGCTTACAAGCTCTACAAGAGGTAGGATTAGTTAGACAGGTTTTATTGTCCGAAGGTGTGTGTCGTTATGATGCTAATATTGAACCTCATCACCACTTTTGTTGTGAAGTCTGTGGGGCGATATCTGACCTGGATTGGGATATTCTCGATGGTGTTAATCTCGATAAACTCCCTTCTGGTTTACGCGCTCAAAGTTATGAGTTAGCTATCTATGGTGTCTGTGATCTATGCGCTATTTAATTAAACATAAAACAACCTATCAATATAATCAATCAGTAATTCTCAAGCCCCATGTAATCCGCCTGCAACCTCGATCCGATGCTTGGCAAAAATTATTGCGGTTTGAGTTAAATATAGATCCACAACCAGAGGGTATCTCTCACACTACGGATCTCGATGGTAATTATTTGATTCAAGTTTGGTTTACTAAACCTACAGAGCAATTAGTAATTAATCTAGAGTCAGAGGTAGAAACCTATAAGGCAAATCCTTTTGATTATCTGCTTGAACCCTGGTCAATACAACTCCCCTTAGATTACCCTAGTTCTTTCAAAAGTCTAATTACTCCCTATCTGGAATTTTATCAGGGTTTTGTTGACCCTGTATCCTTAAAATTAGCTCAAGAAATCTCCCTACAGGTAAACGGTGATGTCACAGCTTTTTTATCTACTCTGAATCAACATATTTATAATCATTGTCGTTATCTCCATAGGGAAACAGGAGATCCTCTCCCTCCAGGGATTACCTGGAATTCTCAACAGGGTTCTTGTCGTGATTTCGCTGTTCTGTTTATGGAAGTATGTCGAACCGTGGGATTACCTAGTCGTTTTGTCAGTGGCTATCAAGAGGGCGATCGCGAACAAGAGCGACGGGATTTACACGCTTGGGCCGAAGTTTATCTCCCTGGTGGAGGTTGGCGCGGTTACGATCCTACCCATGGTCTCTTAGTCAGCGATCGCCATATAGCCTTAGTAGCTAGCAGCATATACAGTTACGCTGCTCCTATTGACGGAGGTTTTACCCCCGTACAACCTTTTCTGGTTACCCAACTAAGTCCTGAATCTTCCCTCGAAGCAGAAATTGACCTAGTTTGTCTCTAGTTAAACTCTTCTGAGACGTTGAGCAAATAATAGTAATAAGTAAATAGTACATAAATAAAGCGTAGCAAGCAAGACAATAAACATGGCAATATTCCCCATTCTCAAGTAAGGTGTACAAATCAGGAGCGAAAGAAAAACGTTGATGCAGTCAACACAAACTTACCCAACCACAACCACTAAGTTGATTAGGTAGTATAAATTTACCAACCTATCCATTAAGGATTTGGTTAATTCCCTGGATACATCGTTTCTTGTTTGATTGGAATAAAGTACTTTAGGAAATCGCTATAAGATAATAGCGACATCTCCCTCTCTGGTTGTTACTTACCTGAGAGCGCATTAGCAGAGCTATACTTATCCTAAAACAACCACGATGTTCCTAGGAATATATTCAATCTTTGTTGATGGGTTTACTTTAGTAGTTTACTTCCGTTGAGCAAAATCAGATTACTCTGACTTTCCTTAAACTCACGCATTACATACCCAAGTCTGTAACTCTCAGTAAACTGTGACCTAGAATACACTTTTATCCTCATCTCCCCAAGGAGACAAAAATTAGAGCGCTGTTCTCTAAATACTTAAATCCCTTACTTTTAAAGTAACATACATTTTGCCAATTTGGTAAAAAATTTTTAGTAAAAAATGGCAAGAAAATTTCTCTCTTGTAAAGATTAGCTTAAAATAAATTAAAGAATATGTAAACTTTCGTAACTATTTTGCCAGATGGGGCTAATCAATGATATCAGCAACTTCCCTGTTTACACCCGTAGATAAAGACCTCAGTCTTTTGACAGAAAACCTCAAGAAACTAATTGGTACACGTCACGCGATTCTAGAAGCAGCAGCAGAACACCTGTTTAGCGCAGGAGGAAAAAGAATCAGACCAGCGATCGTCTTATTAGTATCGAGAGCAACGATGGTAGATCAAGAGATTACCCCGAGACATAGACGTTTAGCGGAAATAACCGAAATGATTCATACCGCGAGTTTGGTTCACGACGACATAGTGGATGAAGCTGAATTAAGACGGAATGTCCCCACGGTTAATAATTTATTTGGTAATCGTATCGCGGTATTAGCGGGAGATTTTCTTTTTGCTCAATCCTCTTGGTATTTAGCTAATTTAGACAATCTCGAAGTAGTTAAACTTCTCTCAGAAGTAATTCGTGACTTTGCCGAAGGAGAGATTTTACAAGGAATCAATCGTTTTGATACAAGTTTATCTTTGGAAACCTATTTAGATAAAAGTTATTACAAAACCGCTTCCCTGATTGCTAATAGCGCTAAATCCGCTTGTTTGCTAAGTGATACATCAGAAACTATAGCTGATAACCTTTACCACTATGGACGTCATCTCGGTTTAGCTTTTCAAATTGTCGATGATCTTTTAGATTTCACTGGTTCTACAGATATACTAGGCAAACCCGCAGGCTCAGACTTAATCAGTGGTAACTTAACCGCACCTGTAATCTACGCTTTAGCAGAAAAACCCTCATTAACGGTATTGATTGAAAGAGAATTTAGTCAAGAAGGAGACATAGAAACAGCATTAGAATTAGTCAGAGAAAGCAAAGGTTTAGAAAAGACCAGAAATTTAGCCCTAGAACAAGCTAACTTAGCCATGCAATACTTAGAAGGGTTAAAACCCTGTCCATCCTTGCAAACCTTACAAGAATTACCAGAGTATGTGATAAGTCGTTTATACTAGATATAATCAATTCGTCTAGCTAATTCAGGTAATTTAGCCTGTTTCTGACCTATAGATCTAGCTTGAAACCCGATTAAACCAATTGGTGTTTTGAGTAAATCAATGGGTTGACCTTCTCCTGTGACGATTTTCAGAGTATCTAAGGGTAATTCTTTAAGTAACCAACGACTTAAACGGTAAACCGTTGCACTGAAGGTTAATTCTGGTCCTAATTCCACTCCGTGTAACTCATGTAGATAACGATTAGAATTGCCATAACGTCGCCATTGTTGGTAAAAATCCCCCAGATTACTACGATGACGATGGTAAACTAGGGCATGGGGAACATATGCTAATTGCCATTGGGTTTGACTCTGAATACGCCAACATAAATCAGCATCACCCCCTGATGTTAAATAAGGACGAAATAAACCCACCTCGGCGATCGCTTTTTGTCTGATCGCTAAATTAGCAGTTTGACCATAGGGAGAAAAAGGATGCTCTACTAACCACTTTTGTGACATCATGTTAACACGTTCAGCGTATTGCTCTAACCAAGTATTTCCTGGTAAAGCTTGAATTTCCCCCACAACTAGAGCGATATTATCTTGAACAAAAGGTTGTACTATTTCGGTTAACCAATCAGCATCAGGACGACAATCAGCGTCGGTAAAGACGAGAATCTCACCAACAGCATCCCGAATCGCGCGATTACGAGCAGCGTAAGCGCTTTGAATCTCCATTTCACTAAGATATTGTAGATTTAAACCTTTTTCGGTTGCGTATTGTACAGCTTGAGTTAATATTTCAGCAGTGCGATCGCTACTATTATTGTCAACCAAGAGATATTCTACTGCAGTCACAGGATAACGTTGCTGATAAATAGCCTCTAACAATCCTGGTAAATCTGCTTCCCCGTTATAAATAGGAATAATTACAGAAACAGTAGGAACGAATTCTAACGTCATATGCCAAAAATTCTCAGACAAATTTGTTTTAACTTAAAAATAATCTCGGTATCCCCCCTATTAATAGCCTTTTTACTTACTGATCAACAAGCAATAATTCGCCAAGACATTGACAGATGGGAGGATTGTTTATCTTGGTCAAAGCGATCGCCCCTTAAACAACTCTTAGCATTACTCCAAGAAGCCCAAGAATTCCGTAATCTCTATTACTATCGTCTCTTCAAGGGTAATATAGCAGGTAAACTAGCCATGTTTTGCCTAAAAATATTCTACCCACCTTGTCCCTACTTATTTCTTGACTTATCCTGTGAAATTGGACCAGGGTTATTCATCCAACACGGGTTTAGTACAATTATTATGGCGGAGTTAGGGGCCAACTGCTGGATTAATCAACAAGTAACCATTGGTTATAAAGACAAAACAGGAAGACCTAAAATAGGTGATAACGTGAGAATAACCGCAGGAGCGAAAGTACTAGGTAACATACAAATAGGTAACAACGTAACCGTAGGAGCTAACGCAGTAGTAGTCAAAGACGTTCCCGATGACTGTGTTGTAGTGGGAATACCCGCTTATGTCCTGAAAAGAAATGGTATCACCGTCAAAGAAAAACTGTAAACAACTATTTTGTTATTATTATTAACCATCCTAATCTTAAAAAAAAGTTAAAGTGTTAAATAGTAGATCTAAATTCAATAGGCCGATATGCACCTAAGTGAAATTACTCACCCGAACCAGTTACATGGCTTGTCGGTTCGTCAACTCGAAACCATAGCACGGCAAATTCGCGAAAAACATTTACAAACCGTAGCCACTAGCGGTGGACATCTAGGACCAGGATTAGGAGTAGTAGAATTAACCATAGCACTTTACCAAACCCTAGACCTAGACAGAGACAAAGTAATCTGGGATGTAGGACATCAAGCCTATCCCCACAAAATGCTCACAGGAAGATACCACGAATTCCATACCCTACGTCAAAAAGAAGGAATAGCCGGTTATCTCAAACGCTGTGAGAGCAAATTTGACCATTTTGGCGCCGGACACGCTTCTACCAGTATCTCAGCAGGTCTCGGTATGGCTTTAGCTAGAGACGCCCAAGGAGAAGATTACAAAGTTGTTTCAGTCATCGGAGATGGTGCTTTAACAGGTGGAATGGCTTTAGAAGCAATCAACCACGCAGGACACCTACCCCATACTAACCTGATGGTTGTACTTAACGACAATGAAATGTCTATTTCTCCCAATGTTGGGGCTATCTCTCGTTATCTTAATAAAGTTCGTTTAAGCGATCCTATACAATTTCTCTCGGATAATTTAGAAGAACAATTTAAACACCTCCCCTTTTTAGGAGAATCTTTGACACCAGAAATGGAGAGAGTCAAAGAAGGGATGAAGCGTTTAGCGGTTTCTAAAGTTGGTGCAGTTATTGAAGAACTAGGTTTTACCTACTTTGGACCAATCGATGGACATAACCTCGAAGAATTAATCAATACCTTTAAACAAGGACACCGCATCAAAGGTCCTGTACTTGTTCACGTAGCTACAGTTAAAGGGAAAGGTTACGAACTCGCCGAACAAGATCAAGTCGGTTATCACGCACAAAACCCCTTTAATCTCTCTACCGGTAAACCTATACCCTCCAATAAACCCAAACCCCCAGGTTATTCCAAAGTATTTGGTCATACACTCACCAAACTAGCTGAAGATAATCCCAAAATTATGGCGATCACCGCAGCTATGGCTACTGGTACAGGTTTAGATAAATTACACGCTAAATTACCGAAACAGTATATAGACGTGGGTATAGCTGAACAACACGCCGTCACCCTAGCCGCAGGTTTAGCTTGTGAAGGAATGCGCCCCGTTGTAGCTATTTATTCTACTTTCCTACAACGTGCTTACGACCAGATTATTCACGACGTTTGTATTCAAAATTTACCCGTCTTCTTCTGTTTAGATCGCGCGGGAATCGTTGGGGCTGATGGTCCTACTCACCAGGGAATGTACGATATAGCCTATTTACGTTGTATTCCTAACATGGTGATCATGGCTCCGAAAGACGAAGCAGAATTACAAGAAATGATCGTCACAGGAATTAATTACACCACAGGACCGATCGCCATGCGTTATCCTCGTGGTAGTGGTTTCGGTGTTCCACTCATGGAAGAAGGATGGGAAGGATTACCCATAGGTAAAGCCGAAATTCTGCGCAATGGGGAAGATGTCTTATTGCTAGGTTACGGTTCAATGGTTTATACGGCTATGCAAACCGCCGAAGTTCTCAGCGAACACGGTATAGAAGCTACTGTGATTAATGCTCGTTTTGTCAAACCCTTAGATACTGAGTTAATTTTACCTTTAGCTCAACGTATCGGTAAAGTGGTTACCCTAGAAGAGGGTTGTTTAATGGGTGGATTCGGTTCAGCAGTAGCCGAAGCGTTAATGGATAATAATATTCTTGTTCCACTTAAACGCTTTGGTATCCCTGATAAATTAGTAGAACACGCCGAGCCTAATCAATCTAAAGCTGATTTAGGTTTAACTAGTCCTCAAATTGCTCAAGAAATTAGAGAGGTTTTCTTTAAAGAGCAATTATCTACTGTTAGTTAGTTATCAAAATGGCTTCAGAATTAATTCTGAAGCTAATCTTTAACTTACTTCAGTAACTGCTCATAAACTTCTACCATTCTCTGAGCTTTTGCAGTCCAAGTAAACTCTTGGGCACGCTTAACAGCATTAACAGACATTGCTTCTCTTAAGGAAGGATTTTCTACTAATGTCTCAATATTTTCTTTAAGTTTTGTTACAATAAATTCTCTAGAGTTCGGCTCAATCTTAAACCCTGTTTCTTCAGTGACATATTCACCAATCCCCCCATTGTTAACTACAATTGCAGGCAGACCATTAGCGAATGCTTCTAAAACAACTGCCCCGCCAAATTCCCGAACCGAAGGGAAACAAAAAATATCAGCATTTCGATAATAATCTACTGTTTGCTCTTGAGGAACCCAACCACTAAATAAGACCTTTGATTCTAAGTTTAACTGTCTAATTTGTTCTTCTAGTTTCTGTCGTTCTGATCCGTCTCCAACAATAGTTAACAAGATTTTTTCTTGCACTAATTGCTTTAAATTACCAATAGCTTCTATGACCATGTCAGCACCTTTATAAGGAACTAGCCTCCCCACAAATAATAGCTTGATAGTTCGTTTTTCACCTTCTTGATCCTTGGCTTCTTCTTTTGACTCTGGATATTTAAAAAACGATTCAGTTAATCCATTTTCATATAGCAATTCTAAACGTTCATCTTCAATGTTAAATAATTCTTTAACTAAGTTTAAAGTATAAGTAGAACCAGCAAATATATAATTAGCTTTTTCGTAAGTTTCTCTATATCCAGGAATAATAAATCTTCCTACTGAACGCAAAAAATTGAAATCACTAAATTCTTGCTTAGCCACTTCTTGTAATCCTTTTGGATAAGGTACACCTCCATTAACAGGACCAATAACGACAGGAGTATTCTGACATACCCTAATCAGCTTTAAAGGATAACGTGGCATCATAGGAGTAAAGAAATGAACTAAATTATATTCCCCTTGAAGAATAGGTTGTTTAAATTGATTATAAACAATATTATTAAATTCTTCGTAAACAGGATATGTAAGAGTGTGATGTATTGGCCAAATAGTCCTATTTTTAAAAGTACTGAGTTTGGCTGCTAATTTATAATACTGCTTAATAGTTTTAGATTCTTCTATGTAAACTATATCTCTATTGTTACGAATTTTTTCTAGTGCATCTTTATTTCGTTCATGAGTCACAAGAGTTAGATCGACAAGCTTGCTTAGATGCTCAAATACCTGATAACCTTCTAATGGAACTGAAGAAAAAGTTGGGTTACACTGTTCACAGACCAATAAAGTTTTTATTTTTTGCCTAAACATAACTACTATTACAGACTAATAAAACTGACTCCAGTATATACCATATTATGAACAAGTCAATTTATGAAATAACCTGTTATTATGTTTATGTCAATAAAGTTTTGTAAATATTCAAAATAATGCTTGCGAAAAAAAACTATATAATAATCGCTTTATTCTTGATTACACTTTTGTCTATTATTTTGTTAAACAGTGTGACTCAACCTCAAAACAATTCAGCGGGATTGGTCGAATCTAAAACAATGGCTCAAAATCCAAGCAATCAGGCTAGTATAGCAGCTAAACCAGCTTTAGGCAATGATATAGGTGGACTAGCTTATTATTCTACTCAATGGGTGTTTGTTGACTTAATGAAACAAGGTTCAGAATGGATTACTCAAAATGTGACTCCAGGAGGTCCTGGGAATACACAAATGATTGATCAGATTCCCCTGGATGAAAACGGTTATCCTTTAGAACTTCCCTTTATTGCACCTGATGGTACTCCTCAAAGAGTTATTACCTTAACAGGTAATCCAAGCTATCCATCAGGAGATTATATCTTATTATTTGACGGAGAGGGAGAAATAGAAATATTTGGCAGAAACCTGAGTTATCGACAAGAAGGACCAGGACGTTATAGAATCACTCGAACCGATGGGGATAGAATTAATATCGCTATTGTTAAATCTGTTAAAGGTAATCATATCCGTAATATGCGTTTGATTATGCCAGGATTTGAGGATAATTACGCAGAACAAATCTTTCATCCACTTTTCCTAGAGCGATTACAACCTTTTGCAGTACTACGTTTTATGAATTTAATGAATACCAATAATAATCAAGTAATAACCTGGGAAGACCGCACAAGGACTGATACTTACACCCAAGCCAGAAATGGCTATGGTATGGCTCCTGAATATATTCCTCAACTTGCTAATAGAACACAAGCTGATATTTGGATCAATATGCCACATCAAGCCGACGATAACTATATCAGAGAATTGGCTACATTATTAAAACAAGAATTAAATCCAGATAAGAAAATTTATGTAGAGTATTCTAATGAAGTTTGGAATGGTCAGTTTCGACAAACTCAATGGTTGTACCAAGTGGGCTGTGATAATCCTGATACTTTTGTAGCAAATCAAGGTAATAATGATTGGGGAATAGCAGGATGTGATGATTTTTTATCCAGTGTTAATTTTCATGTGCAAAGGTTAGCAAGAATAGCTGAAATATTCGATGAAGTTTTTCAAGAGAACTTTGAAGATCGCATTATTATAGTTGCTGCTTCTCAAGCGGTTGGCCCTTATCTATCAGAGCAACTATTAGAACGCTTCAGTAATCCTAAGCTTAATCCTCAAGGATATAAACCTGCAGCATTAGCGGTTGCTCCTTATTTTGCTTTTAGAGCAGATCGAGCGGAAAAAGTTGACGAAAACATTACTGTTGATGAGTTGCTAGACTTAGCTCAAGAACATATAGAAACTAGGGTTTTAGAATTCGCCTTGCAACAAAAACAAATAGCCGATAAGTACAATGTTGCTTTAATCGCCTATGAAGGTGGACAACATTTAGTGCCACGTCCTATGCAAAGACAAACTCAATTAACACAAACCATGATTGAAGCTAATAGACATCCACGTATGGGTGATTTATATCGGGAGTATCTCAAAAACTGGTTTGATACAGTAGGAGGAGGAGTTTTTGCTAATTTCTCTAATGTAGGTACTCCTACTCACTTTGGTAGTTGGGGTGTATTAGAATATCAAGACCAAGCTATTAGCGAAGCACCTAAATATCAAGCTCTTTTGGATATTATTGATTATTTAGAGCAAAAAGCGGGAGTTAACTAGGCTAATCCCCCATTTAATCGCTTCTTGAAAACTAGTAGCATCGGCTTGACCACAACCTGCAATATCAAAAGCTGTACCATGATCAGGGGAAGTTCTTACAAAAGGCAACCCAATAGTAGTATTAACCGCTTGGGCAAAAGCCATTAACTTGACAGGAATTAAACCTTGGTCGTGGTATAGTGCTAGATAAGCGTCAGCAGTCTTAATGGTTTCGGTATTTTGATACCAAGCTTGACCAGGTTTCACCCACAGAGTATCAGGTGGTATTGGACCGCTTAATTTAATATTCTGATAACTTTGGGTTTGTTCTGCTAACCAAGGTATTAACCAATCTTGTTCCTCTGTTCCTAATTTCCCTTCCTCTCCACTGTGGGGGTTTAATCCAGAAATCATAATCTCGGGGTGAGTAATCCCAAAATCTTGAACTAAACAATCAATTAATAACTCTAGTTTCTCTGTCAGGAGTTGGGGGTTAAGTCTTAGGGGAACTTCTGCTAAAGGGATATGAGTAGTAGCCAGAAGAGTTCTCAACACCCAGTTACTATAGGGCGATCGCCCCACAAATAACATTCCATATTTACTCACACCTGCTCTACTCGCTAAAACCTCTGTTTGTCCTGGATAATTATACCCCGCTTTTTGCCATAAAGATTTAGCAATGGGTGCTGTTACAATCCCTGCAAACTTCCCCTCAAGAGTAGCGGCGATCGCTTTTTCTAAATAAATAAAACTAGCTTCTCCTGTAGCTGCTGTTCCCTTTCCAGGTTCAATCTTACTCTCTAAGGGGACATCCCAGACTAAGATATCCTCGGGATTGACTAAGTTTAATTGTTTGTGTAAGCGTTGATAAGTATTTTTCAGTACCTCTAAACTACCAATCACAGTAATATTGCACTCAGTCTGAAATTGAGGGTTACTCAAAGCTTGTAGAATAATTTCTGGACCTATCCCCGCAGGATCGCCCATAGTAATAGCTAGATTAGGTAAAAATGATTTAGGCATATTGTGTCTGAACTGCTTTAAAATAAGTATGATATCTTAGGAGTAAAGTTAATGACAGCAGAAAGTATGTTACTATGGGGTACAATTTTATGCCCTGTTTTGATTCTCTTTGGTTTAGCTTGGGGTTTTCTACTACTCAAAATCCAAGGAAGTCAAGCTGAATAATTTAGCAATTTTGCCCTCTTTAAGAAGATTTTAGCTTCACAGAGGGCAATTGGGGATTACTCAAATCAATATACTCTATCTTACTAAAATCCAAAGGTTCTCTAGCTCCTTTCATGAGTCTAATTACTTCTAACTGTGATTCCAGCTGAGTAGGATAATTACCAAGATAAAATAACCCTAACTCAGTTTTTAACATGATCACTGTAGAACTTGTCCACTCAACCTCAAAGATTCTCACTCCCGAATTTTGACTAAAATTAAAAATATCCACCCAATAAGACTGATATTGAGGAGAAAACCCAATCACAGTCAGGGTAGGTTGAGTAAAATCATCACCATCGCGATAAAAATGCTCAGGAATAAACACCCCTTCTCTATCTAAAAACCCCAATAAGATTTTACTAGGTGAAAGGGTTTGTTGATTTAACTCCGAAGCCAAGACTAAAGCAACGGGTTGTCTCTCTTGAATATAAACATTAACACGCACAGGAAGTACCTGACGTGTAATTTCAGCATCAATAATTGGTTGACTAGATTCTAATTGTTCAATAAGATTATTAATATTCAGACGCCACAAATATTCAGGGTAATCCAGAGCAATCAGAGAACGCACATCATCCTCACCCATTAACCGATTACCCCTAACTTCGATTTGTTGATTAGTTTCAACCATCCAATAGGGTAACTTCAATCCCCAAAATACCCCAGCAGTCAAGCTACTAAAAAACACTAATCGCCAAGTAGCTTGCCAAAAATTAAGACTACGACGCCAACGCAACTCTTTACGTCTTTGTTTGTCAATATTGCTATTAATAGGTTCTATTCTGACCATGGTTATAAGATTTGACTAGAATAAAGAATATTCTACAATTTTTTAGGCTAATCAAATTAGCGCGAAAATACCTTAAAATAAATTTTCAACTAAATCATGGAGTCAAAAATTAGTGTTAGATCTCAAACAAATTAGAAATAATCCTCAAGAGGTACAAAATCGCTTAAACTTGCGGACAGCTAACACATCAGTCTATGATTTAGCCGCAATACTCAAGCTAGATCAAGCACAACTAGAATTAGAAGCTACTCGTACCAGTTTACAGTCTCGTAGTAACGAAATTGGTAAGTTGATTGGGCAAAAAATGCAAAAAGGTGCTACCCCTCAAAGTAACGAAATTACAGAACTCAAAGCCGAGGGTAATCAAATTAAAGCACAATTGAGCGAGTTAGAACCCCAAGAGAAAGAATTAAAAAGCCAAATAGAAGATTTATTATTACAGTTACCTAATTTACCTAGTATCTCAACCCCTATCGGTAAAAGTGAAGCAGATAACATAGAAATTACTACTTGGGGAGATGAATATAAAAACCCTAACCCCAGTATCCTACCTCATTGGGAAATAGGCGAAAAATTAGGTCTTCTCGAATTTGAAAAAGCCGTCAAAATATCTCAAAGTCGCTTTGTCAATCTGATTGGAGTAGGTGCAGCTTTAGAACGTGCTTTAATTAACTTTATGCTAGATAGGCAAATCGCTGCAGGTTATGTAGAAGTAATGCCACCAGTACTAGTCAATAGTAAAAGTTTAACAGGAACTGGACAATTACCCAAATTTGCTGAAGAAAGTTTTAAATGTGCCCAGGATGATTTATGGTTAACTCCTACAGCTGAAGTTCCCCTAACCAATCTCTATCGAGAGGAAATTTTAGAAGAGAGTCAATTACCTATTTTACATTGTGCTTACACTCCCTGTTTTCGTAGAGAAGCGGGAAGTTATGGGAAAGACACCCGAGGATTAATTCGACTACACCAGTTTAATAAGGTGGAATTGGTGAAAATTGTTCACCCTGATACTTCAGAAGTTGAACACCAAAAGATGGTTAAAAATGCTAGCGCTATTTTAGAAGCTTTGCAGTTACCCTATAGAATCATTGAACTCTGTACAGGAGATATCGGTTTTAGTGCGGCTAAATGTTATGATTTGGAAGTTTGGTTACCCTCTGCGGGTAAATATCGGGAAATCTCTAGTTGTTCTAATTGTACAGACTTTCAAGCTAGACGGGCAAATATTCGTTTTAAACAAGCAGGGAAAAAAGGTACTCAGTTTGTCCATACTCTCAATGGATCTGGTTTAGCTGTAGGTAGAACTATGTCTGCTATCTTAGAAAATTATCAACAACCCGATGGAACTATTAAAGTTCCTGAAGTCTTACAACCATATCTAAAAAGAGATGAAATTAAGCCAAATTGTCCCTAAAGTTAGCCATCTAGCACATAGTTTAACTAATAATCCCGAAATTGACCCAGAACTAAGCGGAATCTCTGCTATAGATGAAGCAGTGACAGGGACTATCAGTTATATAGAGGGAAAAAAATACGCTCATTGGGTAGCTAAAACTAACGCTTCCGCTCTGATTATACCTCCTGATCCAGCCTTAGAGGCGATCGCTTCTGAACGTCAGATTCCTTGGTTAACTAGTCGTGAACCACGCTTGAGTTTTGCTCAGGTTATTGCTTTATTCTATCAACCCTTTCGCCCTCAACCTGGTGTCCATCCTACTGCAGTCATTCACCCTTCGGTTAGGTTAAGGAAAAATACTTATATAGGTGCTCACGTAGTTATCGAACAAGATGTTTTTCTCGGGGATGATGTTTGTATTTATCCTAATGTGGTGATTTATCCGGAGGTAACTATAGGCGATCGCACTATCCTCCACGCTAATTGTACTATCCACGAACGCAGTCAAATAGGTAAAGATTGTGTTATCCATAGTGGCGCTGTAATCGGTGCTGAAGGATTCGGTTTTGTGCCTACTCCCACGGGATGGTATAAAATGCAGCAATCTGGCATAACAGTTTTAGAAGAGGGGGTAGAAGTAGGTTGTAATAGCGCCATCGATCGCCCTGCGGTAGGACAAACCCGTATCGGTAAACAAACCAAAATAGATAATCAAGTGCATATAGGACATGGTTGTACTATCGGTGAAAATTGTGCTTTAGCAGGACAAGTAGGCTTAGCAGGAGGTGTAACTATAGGTAATCGAGTGATTCTCGCAGGACAAGTAGGTATAGCCAATCAAGCTAACATAGGAGATGGGGCGATCGCTTCTGCACAAGCAGGTATTCATAATGATATTAAAGCAGGAGAAATAGTCTCGGGTAGTCCTGCTATTAACCATAAAACTTATCTCAAAATAGCGGCTATTACCCTACGTCTTCCTGATATTTATCAATTCTTTCGGGATAAACAGAAATAATCACCAGATTATGAGTACAATTATCTTAGTTACAGGACCTGCTCGTTCTGGTAAAAGCGAATGGGCAGAAAGCCTAGCTCAACAATACCCAAGGGTTACTTATATTGCTACTGCTATACTGACTCCCGATGATGCAGAATGGAATAACAGAATTACTCTGCACCAGCAAAGAAGACCCCAAAATTGGCAAACTTGGGAAATACCCCAGGATTTAAGTACAGCTATTACTCAAGCTAAACCTCCTGGTTGTCTTTTAGTTGATTCTCTAGGAACTTGGATCGCTAATCTTTTAGAAGAAGATGAGTTAAGTTGGCAACAAATCCAAACAGAATTGTTAATCACTCTCCAATCATCCCCCTTAACGATTATATTAGTAGCAGAAGAAACGGGATGGGGAGTAGTCCCCTCTTATCCTCTTGGTCGCCAATTTCGCGATCGCTTAGGTACATTGGTAAGAGAGTTAGGACAAATCGCTAATACTACTTATCTAGTTACCGCAGGTCATGTTCTTAATCTTACTAAAATTGCTACCCCTTTATCTAGTTCGTTAGAATAAAAATTTGGCTGGTCAATATGGCATCAATGACAGAAGTACAACAATATTTAGCCTACTGGTTTCAGTTAGGCAAAAAAATGATTCTCAGCAAAAGCGATCGCACTCTTTTACCCCATAAAGTTTACGAAGGCGATCGCTATTGTGCTGAATTTCTCTCTTGTTGGGAAGAGATTATCTCTCACCCCGAAGAAAACCCTCATCTTGAGGGTACTTATCAAACCATCTCGGAGTTACTTTCCCCTAAATGGGATATCATACCCTGTGCGCGCTGTAATATGCCAGTACCGATGATTAATCTAGGGTTTATTTCTCCTAGTTGTCCTTGCGCTGATATGGATAGCTGGCCCAATCAAGAGTTACCCTCTCCTCGCGCACCCATTAATACACACCAACATCTCGATAAACTTACTCAACGCTTACAAGCTAAAGAATTAGAAGGTAACTAGTTGATTAGTACGATTTCTTGGTATCTCATAGCTCAAAAAATCATAAGCTAATTTAGTATTAGGAAAAATCGCCCTAGCTTCTGCTAAAAGATCATTTAAACTCAAAGCATTTGCAGGACCATAACGAGGACTAAAATGAGTCATCAGTAAAAGTTTAACTTGGGCGGCTAAAGCTACTTGAGCTGCCATAGTTGAGGTAGAATGTAAACGTTCAAACGCCATTTGTGCGTCTTGATGAGCAAAAGTTGCCTCATGAATCAAGACATCAACCTTCTCAGCTAAGGCGATCGCCCCTTCACAAAAAACCGTATCTGTACAATAAGCCATTTTGCGTCCTATTTCTACAGGTCCACACAATTGTTTTCCGTGTATTTTTCTCCCATCAGCAAGAGTAACTATTTCCCCACGTTTGAGGTTACTATAGATAGGTCCTGGAGGGATACCTAAAGCTTTAGCTTTCTCTTGGTTAAATTTACCTGGTTTATCTTTTTCCACAACCCGATAACCATAAGCGGGAATACGATGTTTTAACAGTTGACAACTGACGCTAAATTCTTCGTCTTCGTAGATTAAGCCACCTTTGACAGTGTGTACTCTAATAGTATAGGCAAAATGAGTCTGGGAATACTTCGTACAAGCGCTTAAATATGCTTCTAAACCTTCTGGTCCATAGATATCAATCTCTTGAGCGTGTCCCGCCATACCACAACTAGCTAATAACCCCATGAGACCAAAAATATGATCACCGTGTAAATGGGTAATAAAAATACGTCTGAGTTGGGAAACTTTTAAATCACTCCGTAAGACTTGATGTTGTGTTCCTTCTCCACAGTCAAATAACCACATTTCTGCTCTTTGGGGAAGACGTAAAGCAATACTAGAGACATTGCGCGATCGCGTTGGTACTCCTGAACTAGTTCCTAAAAATGTTATTTCCACTATCTGTTGTTTTTTTCTTCTATTTTAACTAAAATACAATCTCCCAACTTTAATTTTAACCTGTGGGCTGCATTACCACCATTAACCGCGATTTCTAGCCAACCCTCGCTATTAATTAAAGCCAATAATTCTCCTAGTTTCTGTCCACTATAACTAGTTTGAGACTTAATCATTATCCCTACAACTTCCACAAACCAAGTTTTACCCTCCACCACCTTTGCTGGAATATTACTGATTAAATTACCAAAATGGTCTATATCTTGAATTACTCCCCTTATTCCCTCAGAGGTTAGCTGATAACTCGGTAGAGGAAGTCTCACTAAACTATCTACCTCAATAGAATTACCCAACTCAGTAAAAGCTACCCCACTAGCCAAATGTGCTCCCACAGGTGCAAAAATATCTCTACCATGAAAAGTATAACTAGGGTTATGACTACGCCAATAATCAGGATTAGTTAACTCTCTGGCAGCTATTACCTTAATTTGGTTCAAAATACCCGTAAATATACCGTTGTCAGGTCCAACCAAATATGCGCCATTAGCACATTCAAGGGCAATTGCTCTTCTCTGACTACCTACTCCAGGATCTACCACTGCTACATAGACAGTATCAGCAGGAAAATAAGCAAAAGCATTCCCTAGACAAAAACTAGCTTTAAATACATCTTGGGGTGGTATATTGTGGGTTAAATCAACGATCGTCAAATCACGACTAATGTTACTGATAACTCCTTTAAGAACACCTACATAGATATCTTGTAACCCAAAATCGGTGAGTAAAGCGATGTTCATGATGATAGAATAGATAAAGGAGAAAATAAACGTCGAGAACTGAAATAATTATTCTAACCTAGCCAATTTATAATACTAGAAGTTTAAGCTCAAAGGTTAGTTAAGATGAAAAAAGGTTCACTAGTACGTGTAGTCAGAGAAAAATTAGAAAATAGCCTCGAAGCCAAAGCCAGCGATTCACGCTTCCCCGATTATCTATTTAACAGCAAAGGGGAAATCCTAGAAGTTGATGCAGAATACGCCCTAGTTAAATTTTATGTTCCTACTCCTAGTGTTTGGCTTCGTCTTGACCAATTAGAATTAGCATAAGGATAGAATCATGGAACTTGCCCCTACTTTACTCCCAAGCTGTGCATCTATTAAGGTTTCGGTAATCGGCGCAGGTAAAGTTGGTAGTACATTAACCCAACGCATAGCTGAAAAAAACCTCGCTGACGTAGTCTTAGTAGATATCGTCGAAGGATTACCCCAAGGTATCGCCCTAGACTTAATGGCAGCCCAAGGGATAGAATTACACGATAGCCAGATTATCGGGACTAATGACTATGGGGCAACCGCCAATTCTGATATAATTGTTATTACAGCGGGAATGGCGCGCAAACCTAATATGACTAGGGATGATTTAACCTTAATCAACGCTAAAATTGTCGCCGATATCGCTAAAGAAACCATCCAACACTCCCCCCATGCTATCTATATTGTCATTACTAATCCCTTAGATGTGATGACCTATCTAGTCTGGAAAGTCACAGGATTACCTACTTATAGAGTTATGGGGATGGCGGGGGTGTTAGACTCCTCACGTTTACAAGCTTTTATCGCTATGAAACTAGGAGTCTATACTGCTGATGTCTCAGCCATGGTTTTAGGAGGTCACGGTGATTTAATGTTACCCCTACCTCGTTATTGTACAGTAAGAGGTGTTCCCATTACCGAGTTAATGGATGAAACCACTATTAATGAATTGGTAGAAAGAACGCGTCATGGTGGAGCCGAAATTGTTAAGCTGTTACAAACAGGTGGCGCTTATTTTGCTCCCGCTTCTTCTGCTTGTTTAATGGTAGAAGCAATTATACGCAATCAATCTCGTCTGTTACCAGCTGCAACCTATCTACAAGGAGAATATGGGATTAATGATTTATTTCTCGGTGTTCCCTGTCGGATCAGTTGTCGCGGTGTAGAAAAGATTTTAGAAGTTGATTTGACTGAAGCAGAATCTCGAGCTTTACAAGCTTCCGCTGAGTCCGTACGCCAAAATATTGACGTAGCCTTATCAGTCTTGTAGAATATGGACAACCATGATCTGGTTAAAATGCAAAACAACTATTAAATCATAGGTGGGTTTTCAGTGAAAAAATACTTAAACCTAATACTAAGAAAAATACTTTCTTCAAGAGGGTTAGACATAACCTCAAAAACAATTATTGAGTTGCATGATGTATATTCATATGTAGAGAAACAGAGAGAATTAAATATTTTTGAGCTTTTTTTAGAAAAAGTAGTAGCTAGTCTCAACGAAAAAAATCAAGACCCCTTTTTTATGCAAATTGGAGCTAATGATGGCGTTTATGACGATAATTTTAACAGATGTATTAAAGAATTCAACTTGAAAGGAATTCTAGTTGAACCATTACCAGAACTCTTTGAAAAACTTAAATTAAATTATAAAGATTATGCAGACACACTAATATTTGAAAATGTAGCTATTGCATCAGATGAACAGAAAGAGATTCAACTATATACTTTTGATAAACAAGATGAAGGTGAGTTAGTTAGACTTGATGTTTTTACGACGAGTGATAAAGCCAGGTTAGAAAAGGTCAAAAAAAATCTAAATCTTCAAGCAAATATTATAAATTTAACATTACCAGCTACTAGCATAGAATCTCTTCTAAACAAGCATAATGTTAATTCATTGCCGATAATTATAATTGATACTGAAGGTTATGATTTTGAGATACTTAAACAGATTAACTTTGATAAATATCAACCCTTAATAATACAATTTGAACATTGTAATTTGACGCCAAAAACAAGATTAGAATGCTATCAGTATATGAGTAAAAAAGGATATAATTTATATCTTTCCTGGAAGGACACTATTGCTGTATTGCCAAAAGAAAAATTTGATGCTGAGATAGAAGAAACTGATGGGTAATTGAAGAAAATTTGACCTTAATTTTTATTAAGAAATTATAAATGTTTGAGAAAACTTAAGGTCATAGCATGTTTGGTTTGAAATGACTATACTAAAAATAGTAACTGATAATTGCTGATTAAATTTCTATGGTCAAAAAAATCTGGGTAGTCATTTGTGTATTCATATTAGCGATCGCTTTGGTAAGAACTCCAGTAGCCTTAGCTTATACAACAGAACAAGATCTCTTGTTACAATCCTGGCGCATTGTCAACCAAGCTTATATAGATGAAAGCTTTAATCATCAGAATTGGTGGTTACTCAGACAAAAACTACTTAAAAAACCCCTGGCTAATCGCGAAGAGACTTATCAAACCATCAAAGAGATGTTAGCGTCTCTAGAAGATCCTTATACCAGATTACTACCTCCTCAAGAATACCGTAGCTTAAAGGTAAATACTAGTGGTGAATTATCTGGTGTTGGTTTACAAATAGATTTAGAACCAAACACAAAACAATTAGAAGTAGTCGCCCCCCTAGCTGGATCACCCGCGGAAGCAGCAGGAATACAAGCACGCGATCGCATTCTGGCTATCGACGATAAAAACACCACTAATCTAACTTTAGATCAAGCAGCGATGTTAATGCGTGGACCTGTGGGTACACCCGTATCTTTAACCATTCAATCACCTCCACAAACCGAATCCAGAATCATTAAACTGATCCGCGATCGCATTTCCTTAAATCCAGTCTATAGTTATTTAGATCAAAGTAACCCCGAAAAACCGATCGCTTATCTACGTTTAAGTCAATTTAGCGCCAACGCAAGTACCGAAATTGCTCACTCTATTGTTAGAATGAGCCAAGAAGGTGCTCAAGGTTATATTCTCGATCTGCGTAACAACCCAGGAGGATTACTACAAGCAGGTATTGAAATCGCTAGACTCTGGTTAGAAGATGGAGTAATCGTTTATACCGTCAACCGTCAAGGAATCTTAGACAGTTACGACGCTAATTATACCGCAATTACTGACACACCTCTAGTTTTACTAGTTAACAAGGGAACAGCAAGCGCTTCAGAAATACTTGCAGGAGCACTACAAGACCAACACCGGGCCCTTTTAGTAGGAGAGAAAACCTTCGGAAAAGGTTTAATTCAATCCCTGTTTGAACTCCCCGATGGTTCAGGTTTAGCCGTAACTGTAGCTAAATACGAAACACCAGCACACAAAGACATCAATAAATTAGGCATTATTCCCGATATTATTGTATCCCAAGCAGCTATTAGACTCAACGAAGTAGGTACAGAAGCAGATCTCCAATACCAAAAAGCCAAAGAATTATTAATAAATAGCTAAACTCATGGAGATTCCCCGTCTTCACCCAGAGACTATCACCGCGGTTAAAGAAAAAGTCGATCTTGTCGATGTTGTTTCTGATTACGTAGTTTTAAAAAAACGCGGTAAAAACTATCTGGGGTTATGTCCCTTTCATTCCGAAAAAACCCCGAGTTTTAGTGTCAATCCCGAGAAGCAATTCTACCATTGTTTCGGTTGTGGTGCAGGTGGTAACGTCTTCAACTTCCTGATGGAAATAAACAAAAGCAGTTTTAGTGATATAGTCCTAGAATTAGCCCAACGTTATCACCTTCCCGTTAAAACCCTTCAACCTGAGCAAAGACAACAATTAGAACGTCAACTCTCCCTGAAAGAACAACTCAGAGAAATAGTCGCAGTAGCAGCTAATTTTTATCAACATACTTTGTTTGAGTCAGAGGGAAAAATAGCTTTAAATTATTTAAGCAAAGAAAGAGGGTTAGAACATACTACTATACAAAAGTTTCAATTAGGTTACGCACCTGATGCTTGGGAGACTCTCTATCGTTATCTTGTAGATGTTAAACGCTATCCCGTGGGATTAGTCCTCGCAGCGGGGTTAATCCAACAACGGGAATCCCAACAAAGCAGTTATTACGATCGCTTTCGTAACCGTTTGATTATTCCTATTCGAGATGTACAAGGTAGAGTCATCGCTTTTGGAAGTCGTACTCTCACTAACGATGAACCTAAATATCTCAACTCTCCTGAGACTCCCTTATTTAATAAAAGTCAGACTCTGTTTGCTTTAGACCAAGCTTACCGCTATATCAGCGATCAAGACCAAGTAATCATCGTTGAGGGTTATTTTGACGCGATCGCCCTCCATCAAGCTAAAATCAATAACGTTGTCGCTTCTCTAGGAACAGCATTAACTCAATCTCACCTGAAAAAAGTTTTACGCTATACCCCCTCTAAACGAGTTATTCTCAACTTTGATACGGATCAAGCAGGTACTCAAGCTACAGAAAGAATTATCGAAAACGTCGCCCCTCTAGTTTACGCAGGACAAATCCAACTCAGAGTCTTACATCTACCAGAAGGTAAAGACGCAGCAGAATATCTCCAACAAGACTCTCAAGCTGCTGATAACTACTCTCAAGCAGTAGCTAACGCCCCTTTGTGGTTGGATTGGCAGTTAGAACAAGTTCTCAAAGGCTGCGATCTCGCACAAGGAGACCAATTTCAACAAGTTGCTAGCAAAATCGTCAAAATTCTCGCTAAACTCACCAATTTTGACTTACAAGCCCATTATTTAGGTTATTGCGCTGAATTACTAAGTCAGGGAAACCCTCAACTAGTTCGTCTCTACGCTGAAAAATTACAAGTTCAACTCAAAAAACCCCAAGTAGGACAAACAGTAGAACTCCCCTCTACTCCTGAACAAACTATTCTTTGTGAAGCAGAATCTATTTTATTGCGTATTTATCTCCATCATCAGGATTATCGTTTATTGATTAGTGAAAATTTAGCTAATCGAGAATTACTCTTTACCCTCAATCCTCACCGTCAATTATGGTTTAAGATAGTTGAGTTAGAAGAAAACGCTACACCACCAGAACATTTACTCGCTATTTTACAAGAATACTATCTTCAACAACAGGAAATCCCAACAGAAATAAAAAAACTCTTTAATATGGACGAAAAAACCCTCTGGGAGGAAGAATCGAGACTACCTGTACTTATTCAAGCGGCGATCGCTTCAGTTGAACAAGTTAGCTTAATCAAACAACGTAATTATTGTTTAGCTAAATGGCAAAAACTAGATCCTCAGACGCAAATTGAAGAGATGACCTCTTTATATTCTCTTTTTCAGTCAGTTTCACAAAAATTGCAAGCATTAGAAAAAATACGTTCACTCTCAACCTTGATTCAATAAGATTATGAGTAAAACAACCATTAAATTTATTGATTTATTCGCGGGATTAGGAGGTATGAGAATAGGGCTAGAACAAGCTTGTCAGGAATTGAAACTCGATTCACAATGTGTTTTTACTTCAGAAATTAAACAGTCAGCTATACAAGTATATCAACAAAATTTTACCGGTGAAAAAAATTGGGGAGATATTACCAAAATTGCTAGTAATAATCTGCCTGATTTTGATATTCTTTTAGCCGAATTTCCTTGTCAACCTTTTAGTAGCGCAGGAACAAGAAAAGGATTTTTAGATACTAGGGGAACATTATTTTTTGAGATAGAAAGAATTTGACAAGCTAAATCTCCTCTAGGCTTTATTTTAGAAAATGTAGAAGGTTTAGTTAAACACAATCAAGGTAAAACTTTAAAAACAATTTTAACTCATTTAGAATGTCTTGGTTATCAGGTTACTTGGAAAGTTATTAATGCTAAAGATTTTGGTATTCCTCAAGATAGAAAAAGAATTTATATTATTGGAACTAAAAATTATCCTATATCTTTAGATTTTTCTACATATCCACCTGTTAAACTCTCTGACATTCTAGAGGTTGGACATCCTTGCTTAGAAACGCCTTTTACTCAACGCCTGTTAAGCTATTATACAATTAAGGAATTACAGGGAAAAGCTATTAAAGATAAAAGAGGAGGTCAAAATAATATTCATAGTTGGGATTTAGAATTGAAAGGAAAAATTAGTACCACACAAAAATTATTACTCAATCAACTTCTGAAAGAAAGACGTAAAAAAATTTGGGCACACAAAAAAGGTATTCACTGGATGGATGGAATGCCATTAACTTTAGAAGAAATTTCTAGTTTTTTTACAAGTAATAACCTCAAAGAAATTCTAGATGATTTAGTTACTAAAGGTTATCTCAGATACGAATATCCTAAAGATCTTATAACAGTTACTAACATTAATGGTACAATTACCAAAGAAAGAGAATATCGGACTGATTTACCCAAAGGATATAATATAGTTGTCGGTAAACTTAGTTTTGAAATCAATAAAATTCTTGATTCTAATGATCTTGCCCCAACTTTAGTAGCAACTGATCTGGATAAAATTGTTGTTGTTGATGGTCAAGGTTTAAGAAAATTAACCATTAGAGAAGGATTAAATCTCTTTGGCTTTCCCGATAACTATCAAATCGATTTACCTACTAAGAAAGCATTTGATTTATTAGGAAATACAGTTGTTGTAACAATTATTAAAGAAATAACTAAATGTATGCTTAGGCAAGAATTCAGGTTAATTAATCCTTGACCTTATCACATTTCTCCTGTATGTTCCAAGTAATTATTGGTGACAATTGCTAGCCAATCCTCATTCTGCTAACCATTCCTGAAATAAATCACCAATAGCACTTTTTTGATTAATTTTAATAGTCAGATTAAGCAAGTTAAATATTATTTCTCCATTGCTACCGATAATATTTTGTTGCCTTAGTAAATTATAAAGTTCCTGAGCATTGATAATGCGTTGAGATTCATTATTCATTAAGATTATTAAAGTAATAAGATTTAATTATTTATTTGTCTAATTACCCAATTAACCCCGTCAGCAACATCAACGGCAACATAATCGGGGTAGGTTTGGTGTTGATACTGTTGTTTAATAACTTGAGTACCATAACCAGTTTGTACTAGAATACCCTTAGCACCAGCATTATGAGCTAAATCTATATCTGTAGCTTTATCCCCGAGGACAAAACTTTTAGTTAAATCTAAATCATAATCCCAAGCAGCAGCTAGCAGCATTCCTGTATTAGGTTTGCGCCAGCTACTCCAGCGCGCGTATTCGGGGTGAATACCTCCGTTGTTGGGACTTAAATAAGGACAATAGTAATAAGCGTCTAATTTTGCTTGGGCTTCTTGCCAAAGTAACTCAGCAAGACGTTGATGTAAGGCTTCAACGTGACTGATGGGGTAGTAGTTGCGCGCAGGTCCTGATTGATTAGAAATTAAACAACAAAATATCTGTTGTTCATTCAGTGTGCGTACTCCTTGGGCTGCCCCTGGAATCAGGATTAAATCTTCACAAGAGTAAAGATATCCTTTTTCCACGTTGAGAACCCCATCTCGATCAAAAAAGACGCCCGGTTTAGACATTGCTGATTTTGTCTAGAATACTTTCAGGAACGATATCAGAAATTTTCTTAGTAGGAGATTGTATAGGTATCACTCTATCACTATCCGGGGGAATGAGTTTATTAGCTTCTGTTGGTCCAAATAAAGCGATAGTCGGGGTTTTTAAAGCAATAGCTAGGTGCATTGGTGCACTATCAGTACATAACATTAAACGAGCATTTTTAATCATCGCTGCTAGTTTACCGATATCTGGGGGTGAGGTAACTTTTAAGTTACTGGAATTTTTCAGCATTTGTTCTACCCAGACTTCATCTTCTGGACCTTTGACTATAACAATAGGTAATTCGGGTTTTTGTCTTTGAATATCTTGTACGACAATTTGCCATTTAGTGACAGGATAAATTTTATCTATACCTTTGAGTTGGGCTAATTGACTACAACCACCGTGAATCAAGATATAATTATCCCTTTGGAGATCTAAACGTTGTTTTTCAGTTGTTCCCCAATCGAGATCTTCAGGGAGAATATCTATACTCAAGGGAGGACAGGGTTTATTTATCCCTACTCCCTGGAGTAAATCATGGTACATATAGGCTGCGTATTGTTCTGTTTTCAAGGGAACAGGATTGGAAATAAACCAAGAATTACCTCCTTGATAACCAACGCGATTAGGAATACCATTTAACCATAATAATAACCCAACAGTCCAACGTTGTCCTAAAGCTAGAGCTAATTCATATTCGCGATCGCGGATTATCCCTAGTAAATTCAGATAATCAGCCATACTGTTACGATCTTTATAATCAAAGGTCAAAACTTCGTTAACTATATTGCAAACGCGATAAGCGCTTTTAGCCCTAGGTTCAACGATAACGTCAATGACAGCTTGAGGATATTGTTCTTTAAGATCTCTAAGAGTTGGTAAAAATAGAATCTGATCACCAATTCCACCAGGTACAAGTGCTAGTATTCTCATCGGATTTTTTAAAATAGACCATAACTATCACGTCAATTCTATTAGAAGATAGACCTAGATGGACAATTATCTTAATGAAGATTATGTATTTACTAATTCCTGCTGCAGGATCAGGACGTCGTATGGGCAGCGATCGCAATAAATTGTTACTCACCCTACAAGATAAACCCTTACTGGCTTGGACTCTTTTAGCGGCTGAAGCTGCAACAGAGATTACTTGGATTGGGGTAATTGGTCAACCCTATGACTTGACTGAGTTTAAGCAGATTATCCAAAGGTTAAACCTTACTAAACCAGTAGAATTAATTATTGGGGGAGAAACTCGCCAAGAATCTGTTAATAATGGTTTACAAGCCCTTCCTGACATAGCTACACGAGTTTTAATCCATGATGGTGCGCGTTGTTTAGCTACTCCTCAACTATTCAATGATTGTGCACAAGCTTTAACTACCTGTGATGGTTTAATCGCTGCGATTCCCGTCAAAGATACCATTAAAATTGTTGACGATCGCAACTATATTATTGATACACCAGATCGCCGTCAACTATGGGCCGCCCAAACTCCCCAAGGATTTAAGGTAGATATTCTCAAACAATGTCACAATTATGGACGTCAACAGGGATGGGAAGTCACTGACGATGCTGCTTTACTAGAAAAATGCTCTATACCAGTTAAAATTGTCATGGGAGAGGAAACCAATTTAAAGGTTACTACCCCTGTTGATTTAGCCATTGCTGAATTTATTCTACATCAGCGGAATTTGAGATAGTGCATCAAATCAGCGATCGCCTCTTTCTCCAAACCCAAACGTTGAGCAAAATCAACTAAATTACGATATTTACCCTTTTCTTGGCGATTTTCCACGATTTTAATCGCTAAATACTCACTAATTCCCGGAATTTTGCCTAATTGCTCTTGAGAAGCTAAATTAGGATTAACTTGCACCGGGATACCCTCTAAATCATAATAATAAAAACATAAGGCAGATTCCCAGGCTTTTACCTGTGTCACCGACATAGACAAAGCTGCTGCTAAATCTTCTAGAGACAACATCTGTACCCCCATACCCACTAATTCTACGAGATATTGGGCTTGGCGGATAGAAATACCTGGTAATTTGAGCCAATCATCTACTGTGGCGCGATTAACGTCGATTTTCTTCATCAGAGCAATTCTAATAACTTCCGACGTTTTTGTTCAAATTCTCCCTCGGAAATTAATCCCTCTTCCCGTAACTTATCTAATTCTCTAATCGTTGTCGGGATATCCTGCACTGGATTAGAATGATCAGGAAGTAGAGTAACCGAACTAGCAGCAATAGTATTCTGATTAAAACAGTAATCAAACTGAGCTGTATTTTGGACAAAATACCACACCGCGTCAATAGTAGCAGCAATCCTAGGAATTGGTGTTGACCATAACAAGAAATACACCAAACCCCACACTGGTTGTCCCAAATAAAACTTATGTAATCCTGCTAGAGGAATTGGGGAAATCACCCCAACTAAAGCTAAAATTATAGCGATTTCACGACGTTTAGGTTCTAAAAACATAATAGGGTTTTCCGTATTGTTTTGCTTTTTGGCTTTGCCCTAAAATAAAAATATAATGATATCTAGTTTAACTTAAGTAAAATACTATGGGATTTTTTGATTCGGAAATTGTCCAACAAGAAGCCAAAGAATTGTTTCAAGATTATCAAAACCTCATGCAGTTAGGCGCTGAGTACGGTAAATTTGATCGCGAGGGTAAAAAAATTTTTATCGACAAAATGGAAACCCTGATGGAACGTTATCAAATCTTTATGAAACGTTTTGAGCTTTCTGAGGATTTTATGGCGCAAATGACCGTAGAACAAATGAAAACTCAATTAAACCAATTCGGAATTACTCCCGATCAGATGTTCAAACAAATGCAGCAAACCCTAGAAACCATGAAAGCACAAATCGAAAAACCTTAATCTTCGGGAACAGGAAAATCTTGAGGATCACGGAAATTTTCGATCGGTTCATTTTGCAAAGCATTAAGCATAAACTTCCTCCAGATCGGTGCTGCGTGTTGACCTCCTGTTACATCCTTCCCAAGAGGTTCAAATTGGTCATTCCCCACCCAAACTGCTACAGCTAATTGTGGTACATAACCCACAAACCAAACGTCCCTTTCTGAACTAGTTGTCCCGGTTTTACCCGCGGCTGGACGTCCTATATTAGCAGACATTCCCGTACCTTCTGTAATTACTTTTTGCAACATTTGATTTAAAGTAGCAGTCGCCCAAGGATTGAGTACTAATTCTGGTTCTGGTGTATTATCTACTAATAATTCTCCCTGTCTATTAGTAACTCGTAAAATTAAGGTAGTATCAGAATGCCAACCATTACTAGCAAAAGTAGCATAAGCTCCCGCCATTTCTAAGGGAGTAATACCCATCGAACCCAAGGGGAGAGAAATAATGGGGATTAATTCACTCTCTATACCCAAACTCTCACAAACCTCAATCACTTTTGTTAATAAAATTTCGTTCTCTTCTCCCCACCTAATTTGACCTAAATTAACCGCAGGAATATTACGAGAAATGACCAAGGATCTCTCAAAAGAAATATCACCGAGGAACTCATCATCATAGTTTTTGGGCTCATAAGGACCTTGGATGTCTTGATAGACTACTTCTTTATCCTCGACAATCGTCTCAGGTTTAAATTGACCAGTAGCTAAAGCTGCATAATAAACAAAAGGTTTAAAAGATGATCCAGGTTGACGATTAGATTGGGTAGCACGATTAAACTGACTCTTCCTATGGTCAACTCCACCTACTAAAACTTTGACAAAGTGAGTACGAGGATCTACCGCTACTAAAGCTACTTGATCCGCGTTGACTCCTCTTGCTTGTAAACTTTTGATTTCTTCACGTATTAACACTTCAGCCATACGTTGTAAATCATAATCAATAGTCGTTTGAATGTATAATCCCCCTTGTTCGATTTCTGCGGGAGTAAAATAGTTCTCTAATTCTTTTTGGACAGCATCGGTTACATAAGGTAGTGTACTTTGAGACCAAGCCGTTGGTCTAGCTACTAATAATGGCTCTGCTAAAGCCTCTTGCTCTTGTTCAGGAGAAATCCAGCCTAATTCGCGCATTCTCCTTAATACTACTGCTTGCCGTCTTTTGGTTGCTGCGTAGTCAATAAAAGGGCTATATTGTTCAGGTGCTTGGATTAAACCCGCCATCATCGCGGCTTCAGCTAAGGTTAACTCAGCAGCTGATTTTCCAAAATAACTCTCAGCTGCGGTTTGCACACCGTAACTATTATGACCCCAATAAATATTATTTAAATAAAATTCTAAAATCTCATCTTTACTAAAAACTTGCTCTAATCGAACAGCTAAAACCGCTTCAGGAAGTTTACGATTAAAGGTTCTCTCCCGAGACAGAAACAGGTTTTTCACCAACTGCATAGTAATGGTGGATGCTCCTTCTGCTACTACACCTTTTTGCCAATTTGCTCGTAATGCTCTGACAACACTGTTAGGATTAATCCCCTCATGCTCATAAAAGTGACTATCTTCGATCGCTACTACCGCCAATTTAAGATGGGGTGAAACCTGATCTAGGGTAACTAGTTTACGATTTTCTTCACCATGAAAAGTACTTAAAAGTCTTCCTTTGATATCATAAATATAACTAGTTTGTTTCGGTACATAAGTTTTTAACATCCTTACGTCTGGTAAATTGCGAAAACTGATCGCTAAACCTAATACTCCCCCAGCCATCACTGCGCTGACTAGGGTTGTTGTACCTAATAAAGTTATACCCGCGGTTTTGGCTACACCTTTTAAAAAAGGTCGCCACTGTGGTAACCAACTGTGCTCACTCTTTTCCTCTACTGTGCTGTATGACACTCTCGTTCTTCACTCCCAATTAGCTTAAATTTAGTTTATCAAAAAATTTTGGTTGCACAAACCTAGAAAATCGCTATAAATAATTTTAAATAAGTCCATTCCTAGAGGTAATCAGATTATGAATGCTTCAGAACAAGCTAAAAGTTTAGATATGACTAGTAAAATAGCCACCACAGTAAATTTATTTAAAACTCATTTTCCCGATGCTAAAGCTGATCTCAAACCCTGGAAAGATGACTATGATACCCGTAAAACAGTTGATCCCGATTCCATTGACATTGGCTTTCATTTTCCAGGTTGGAGTCCTCGTCTGCAAAGCCGTAGCCTTTTAGTCCAAATCCGTTTTTATCGTGATATAATAGAACAGGAACTTAAATTAATTGGTATAGAAATTATCGGGTTTAACCACCAAGGACAAGCTTGGCGACTGTCAACTGTGGCTGACTGGGAGTTAGAAGGATCTGCTCTACCCGTTCCAGAAATAGCTACCAGACTTAAAAACTTCTGTCGTCAGGTATTTGAATTGTTTAATCTGCAACAAAATGAGTGAATATACTAAAAATCTTAAACTAAAACCTAGAAAGAATTTTCCTAAACCCCAAACACCAGTACAGGAAACAACCCCTAACCCACCAGAAGACTTGGATCTTGTCTATGGTAAACATTCTGTACTGTCTTTATTAAATAGCGATCGCCAAATTAATCGCATTTGGGTTACTGAAAAGTTACACTATGATCCCCGCTTCTATTCCCTTCTCACCGCGGCTAAATCCCGTGGGACGATTATCGATGAAGTAGAAATGCTGCGTCTATCCCAAATTACCAATAATGGTAATCATCAAGGGATAGCTGCTCAAGTTTCTCCTTATGTCTATACAGAATTAGAAGACTTAATTACTAAGGCTAAAAGCCAAAAAGAAGCACCCGTAATTGTTATCCTCGACGGGATTAATGATCCCCAAAATCTCGGAGCAATTATTCGCTCTACAGAAGCGTTAGGAGCACAAGGAGTGATTATACCCCAACGCAGAGCCGCGGGGATTACCTCAGCAGTGGTTAAAGCTGCAGCAGGAGCATTAGAACATTTATCCGTAGCTCGTGTAGTCAATCTTTCTCGTGCTCTCGAACAACTTAAAGAAGCAGGATTCTGGATTTATGGGACAGTAGCTGATCAGGGTCAACCTCTAGAAGCTATTGATAGTAAAGGTCCGATTGGTTTAGTTATTGGCTCAGAAGGAAAAGGATTAAGTTTGTTAACCCAACGTTACTGCGATGTCTTGGTATCTATCCCTCTGTTGGGTAAAACCCCTAGTCTTAACGCTTCAGTAGCTACGGCGATCGCTCTCTATGAAGTCAATCGTCAAAGAGCAATGGATAAAGTTTATTTAGAATCTGTGTTAGAGAATACTTTTCAAACAGAGAACTAGAGGCTATAACTAGATTAAGCAAAAATCTATAAAACCTGGTTACAATAGCCTTTAAAAAAATACTTATTTAGAGGATTTCATAATGAAAGAGTTGTTGATTGAACTTTTAAATTTTCTCGGGTTGGCTTTTTGGGTGGAAATTATCACCGATAATCCTAAATGTACTTATTATTTTGGTCCTTTTCTACAAGCCAAGATAGCTGAGGATGCGAGTGAGGGTTATTTAGAAGATCTCAAGAATGAGGGAGCAACAGGTATTAAGGTAACAGTAAAACGCTGTAAACCTGGTGAACTGACTGTTTTTGATGAATATGAGGTAAAAAAAACTCAAAGTATAATACCTAAATTTAGCTAAAACCTTAGTACTTCAATAATTATACCCCAACGAGTATCTTTAAGAGCGACTGAGTTAACCTGTTCTATATCTGTAGAAATTCGTACTTGAGGAGTAAGAGCATAACCCAAGGAAACAGTAGTTATCCCCACCTGCTCTCCACTCCCTGAGATAACGAAATTCTGCGTCACAAACAGATCAGCAGATCCTTGAGAAGAGAGTACTAATACTAGTCTAGCACCAAGATTAGCCCCATTAGTACTATAATCTTCAATTTGGAGATAACGATAACCCAAAACAGGAGCTATATTGACGTTTTTCCCTAGGGGTAATAAATAATATTGTACTTGTGCTCCTAATGCTGTATAATCTCCTGAAACTGAATCTTGATAATCCGCACTAAAAGTTAACTTACCGCGATTTATACCTACATCTTCGACACCTATTAACCAACCCCTAGTATTAGAAGGTAATTGAGTATAACCTAAGCGGAAACGACTAGAGAAACGCGGTCGATTTTGAATATCTTTAAACACATCAGGTGTTTTTTCTAACCAGCGCTGTAATACAGGGCTGTTTTCTTTTATGTCAGGGGGTAAAGCCAATTCATCAGCCCAAACTGGTTGACGTACCCAAGTCAGGCAACTACATACAGCCAATAAGAAAGGGTTAAGTAAAAAACTCAACCCAGAATAAGAATTCAAGAGCAAACCTAACGCACGCTTCCCTGTAAATGCTCTACAGGAATAGGACTCATTAGATATAAGCGCACAAATTGCCAACCATTAGAAACAAAGATAGGTAATTTGCGTAAGACTTTAATCACTCCAGGATTGTTGCTAGCATCAATCTCTCTTAATTTCTCGTTATTATTAACGCAAGTTTCTAAACGGTTATAGAATTCGGGGTTATCCACGTCTAGAGTAATGGGGAAAACTCTCCCTGCGGTTTCGTTAGTTTTCTCGATCACCTCTTTATCATAGCTACGAGCGTCTAAACCGATCGCTTTGTAAAAATCAGAGCGTTGGATATCGTTGAGATACATAGTAGCGAAAACAGAGAGGAGGAAGAAGCGACACCATAATCTAGCTTTCCAGTCGTTGAGAATATCTGGTTGTGCTTTCATCAAAGCATCGAAAAAGTCACCGTGTCTGTTTTCATCTTGACACCAGTTTTCAAAGAAACTGAAGATAGGATAGATTTGATCTTCGGGATGAGCTTGTAAATGACGATAGATAGTGATATAGCGCCAATAGCCGATTTTTTCAGAGAGATAGGTAGCGTAAAAGATAAATTTGGGTTTAAAGAAGGTATATTTACGGCTTTTGGTTAAAAAACCTAAATCAAGAGATAGATTAAAATCTGACATCGCTTTATTTAAAAATCCCGCGTGACGTGCTTCATCGCGAGACATAAGGGTAAAGCATTCAGCTAAGAGGGGGTTTTTATCCTTGAGACGACGTCCTAATTCTTTGTAGAGTAGGAAACCAGAGAATTCAGCGGTACAAGAGCGCTCTAAAAATTCTACAAATAAACGGCGTTTTTCTCCGTCGATATGTTCCCAAGATTGGTCAAATAGCTCGTTGCGCACGAAATGATGACGATTATAGTCGGTGCGAAACTCTTCGAGAATCGCTCTTAACTCATCTTCATTAACAGAAATATCCATTTCTGCCATAGCGTCAAAATCTGTGGTGTAAAATCTAGGGGTGAGGATAGTTTCTTTAGCGGGAGTCTTGACTCCAGGACGCAATTCGTCAAATTCAGGTTTGTTAAGGGTGTTTACCATATCTATATTTTTGCAACAAGCTTGTTCACCATTAATTTTAGCTTAACAAGCTTAGGAACATTCTTTTTATTAAAAGTTACAACAGATTGTCAATTTATGTTAAGAATATAAATAAGTCAATAAATTATATGTTATCAAAAATCAATTTTACAGTAAATAATCAATGTGTGGGTAACATCATTACATAATCAAATTCTGCAACCAAACGCGATCGCTCTTGGGAACTTTGACGGAATACATAAAGGTCACAAAGAAGTTTTGCAGCCAGTGCTCAAAGCAACAGAAGTGATTGGGTGTCAGAAAGGTAGTAATCCTAGCAATTGGGAAAAGCAATCCTTATACAAAACAGTAGTTAGTTTTACACCCCATCCCCAAGAATACTTTACAGGTCAACAGAAGAAGTTGTTAACTCCTCTAGCAGAAAAAGTGAGCTATTTAGAAGAATTGGGGATAGAACAACTAATCTTACTACCATTTGACCGCGAATTAGCCTCATTGAGTCCTCAAGAATTTGTCGAAAAATTACTGATAGACAAAATAGGAGCACGTTTAATCAGCGTCGGGGAAGACTTTCGCTTTGGTTATCAAAGAACAGGAAATGCACAAACCCTCAAAGCGATCGCCCATAATTACGGAGTAGAGGTGAATATTACCCATTTACAAAACTTAAAAGCAACGAGAATAAGTAGCTCCCAAATACGTCAAGCTTTAACAACAGGGAAGATAGAAACAGCCAACGCCATGTTGGGGCGAGAATATCAAATTAGAGGTAAAGTAATTAAAGGGCAACAATTAGGACAAAAATTAGGTTTTCCTACTGCTAACCTAGAAATACCGAGCATTAAATTTTTACCCAAATATGGAGTATATTTAGTGCGAGTAAGCTTACTAGAACAACCAGAAAGGATATATTGGGGTTTAACCAATGTTGGTTATCGTCCCACTGTTAATGGTCAACAACTGACCGTAGAAACCCATATTCTGGACTTCTCGGGTGATTTATATAATCAAGATATATCCCTTAACCTAGTCAAATTTCTCCGCCCTGAGCGCAAATTTGACTCTCTAGAAGCCTTAATTAACCAAATTAGTACAGATATTCAAATAGCCCGCGAATTAACCATCTCCTATGACTAACTCTCTCAAACGACTTACAGAAAATCTTAGTAAAACTATAGTTGGTAAAGATGACGCCATTCGTTTAGTTCTAGTAGCCTTACTTAGCGGTGGTCACGCGCTGTTAGAAGACGTTCCCGGGGTGGGTAAAACCTTACTCGCTAAATCATTAGCTAAATCCATAAACGGTAAATTCCAACGGATTCAATGTACCCCCGATTTACTCCCCACAGATATAACAGGAACAAACATCTGGAATCCGAGTACGAGAGAATTTGAGTTTCTCTCAGGTCCTGTCTTTGCTAATGTATTATTAGCAGATGAAATTAATCGCGCCACACCAAGAACTCAATCAGCCTTGTTAGAGGTAATGGAGGAGAAACAGGTAACGGTAGATGGTGAAGCTAGAGTAGTACCTTTACCTTTTTTTGTGATTGCTACCCAAAACCCGATTGAGTATCAGGGAACTTTCCCTTTACCTGAAGCTCAGATGGATCGTTTTGCTTTATCTTTAAGTTTAGGGTATCCTAGTGCCAGTGAAGAGTTACAAATGCTTCAACAACAAAAAAATCGCCTAGAAGTAGAAAAACTGCAACCCTGTATTAGTCTAGAAGAAGTAATAGATTTACGTAACCAAGTTAATCAAGTTAGAGTAGAACAACCCCTACAAGAGTATATAGTGCGTCTAGTTAGAGCTTCTCGTCAACATGAAGATATCGTTCTCGGTGTAAGTCCTCGGGGAACAGTAGTTCTACAAAAAGCAGCTATGGCGATCGCCTTTTTAGATAATCGTGACTATGCGATCGACGACGACGTCAAAGAATTAGCCCCTCATGTCCTTTCTCATCGTCTCATACCCGCGCCAGGACGTAAAGCTAAAACCGTCGTAGCCAATTTATTAAATTCAGTTAATACTCCTTAAAGACTTCGGAGTTAGGGGTTAGGTAGAACGGTAGAACGGTATTAGGTGTTATGCCAAATGCGCGAATGCGCGAATTAATTATTTTTTCGCACATTCCCCCTCTCCCCATCTCCCCTTCTCCGAAGTCTCCCCCTCTCCGAAGTCTCCCTACTCCCTACACCCTACACCCTGCACCCTTTTCTTACATTTTTAGCTTTCTTTTAGTCCATTCGATATTATTGCTCGTCCTTTCTAGCCAATTGAGCTAAAATATCTAAAATTTGACTCGGCATCTGTGCTTGCTTCTCTTCGATTTTTTCGAGTATATTGTAGTGTTCTGCTTGAGCTTCATAAAAATCTGCCTCGGCAGCTGCAAGGCGACTCATCCATTCAAATACTGGACGGCGGTCTTGTCTCCACTGTCTTTTAAATTGTTTGAGTTCTTCTCTGTCAGCAGTGATCGCGTCGGTTAAAGCTTGAATCGATTTAGAGTTAGACTCTACCAGTTTTTGTAGTTCTTCATTTGACATAATGCTATCCTCAAAGTGAGTAAAGGTTTTTCCGTCCTAATAGTTGTGGCAGTTACTACTTTACTAGATTCTCCTTGTATTACTTTTTCCCTATTTTGCTCAGAGAACACAACTTAGTATAAAGTACCTTTGCTAGTATGTATAATAATTATTATCTAATCATTGCCCATGTGTCGTTTATTAGGTTACATTGGTAACAAAACACAACTACATCAGCTTCTCTATCAACCTAAACATTCTCTCATCGTTCAAAGTTACCAACCCAAAGAAATGACCGCGGGTTTACTAAACGCTGATGGGTTTGGTTTAGGTTGGTATCATCCCCATAAACAAGATTCACCCTATATATATAAAAACACTCTACCGATTTGGACTGATATTAATCTTCCTCATCTGAGTCGTTATGTAGATTCTCAATGTTTTTTGGGTTATGTACGTAGTGCTACCCCCCCATTGGCGGTAGATTTAAGCAACTGTCAACCCTTTACTCACCAACAAATACTATTTATTCATAACGGTTTTATTAATAACTTCCGTAGTAGCCTCTATCGTCCTCTGCGTAATAGTCTCAGTGATGATATCTATCAATTAATCCACGGAACAACCGATTCTGAGCATATTTTTGCACTGATTATCGAACAATGGCGACAATCACCCCACCTTAACTTGACAGAAGTTTTAAGTCAATCCCTAACTTATTTAACACAATTAGCTCGTACTCATCAAGTTTATTTCTCAGCCAATATTCTGATTAGTGATGGTCAACAAATGGTAGCTTCTCGCTATTCTAACCGTTCTCTTGCACCTAGTCTCTATTGGGTTAAAGATGACTTAAACTATCCTGATGGAGTGATTATAGCCTCTGAACCATTATTTGAGGGAAAATGGTTGAGTTGTCCTGAAAATACAATTATTACCGTAGGAGAAACCCTTGAAGTTCAGTTACAATCAATCTGTTAAAACAGAGATTGAGCAAGATTTATACCTTTGTCGTCAGTTGACTCTGAATATCTTTGAGCAACTAGAATTAGAACAATTTTCACAACAAGCTCACCCCGATTTTAGCCCAATCGGTTGGCATTTAGGACATATCGCCTTTACGGAAGCTTATTGGATTTTAGAACGTTTAGCTGGTAATGAGCCTATTTTTACTGAATATAAACGTTTATTCGCGGCTGATGGCTTACCCAAAGCTGAACGTCAAAACCTACCCTCACCCCAATTTATCCGCGATTATCTCCATATCGTCAGAGATAAAGTACTAGTCTATCTTGAAAAAGCACCTTTTGTACAACAAGAGCGTTTATGGCGTTGGTTGCTTCAACACGAAAGTCAACACGGTGAAACTATCGAGATCATTCTACATCTGTTGGGGGTGCGCACAGCTAAAACTCAATTCCACTTACCCCCACCTATCCCGACAATGGTGGAGATTCCCGCGGGAGAGTTTCTCCTAGGTAGTGAGGAGATTTACTCTCAAGATAACGAACGTCCTATCAATTTAGTCTATGTAGATAGTTATTATTTGGCTCAATATCCTGTTACTTGTGCAGAATATGATCAATTTATGCTCTCAGGGGGCTATGATCATCCTCACTGGTGGAGTAAACCAGGATGGCTATGGAAACAGTCTCACTCTATCACTCAACCTCTTTACTGGGATGAAACCTGTATTAATAGTTATACTCCCGTTTATGGTGTTAGTTATTATGAAGCTGAAGCTTATGCTCGTTTCGTCGGTAAGCGTCTCCCTACTGAGATAGAATGGGAAAAAGCGGCTAGATGGAATCATCAAGCACAACAACAGTATCTTTATCCTTGGGGTGATCACTTACCTAATGCTAATTACTGTAATTATCATCTGAATTTGAGACAGACTACCCCTGTTAATGCTTATCCTTTGGGTAAGTCTCCTACGGGTTGTGAGGATCTTCTCGGTAATGTTTGGGAATGGACTTGTTCTGATTTTTCAGGTTACCCAGGTTTTGTTAGTTATCCCTATCACGGTTATTCTCAAGCTTATTTTGATGGACAACATAAGGTATTGCGCGGGGGAAGTTGGGCTACCCGTAGTTGGGCGTTGCGCGCTAGTTTTCGTAATTGGTATAATATGGGAGTGCGACAAATATTAGCTGGATTTCGCTGCGCTAGTTAAGAGGGATTGTATTATTTTGAGTGAGTTAACAATTACACAGCTCTGGACTCAGGTTTTAGAAAGTCTCCGTCAGCAGTTAAATAGTCCTACTTATGAAACTTGGATTGAAACTGCTACCCCTGAATATTGGCAAGATAATATCTTGGTTTTGCGCATACCTAATCGTTTTATTCTTAATCATGTGCAAAAAAATTATCTCAATATTATTCGGTCAACGGTAGAAGCGATCGCTTCTGAGTCGGTAGAGGTTCAGTTAATTACCAATGATGGGGATAATCTCAGTAGTTATGTGGGTTTGAGTGAAAAACAAGGTTTACATCAAACTTTACCAACGAAGTTAAACCCTAAATATACTTTTTATCGCTTTGTAGTTGGTCCAACTAATCGTATGGCTCACGCTGCTTCTCTAGCTGTAGCGGAATCTCCCGGACGAGATTTTAACCCTTTGTTTCTCTGTGGTGGGGTTGGTTTGGGGAAAACTCACCTGATGCAAGCGATTGGACATTATCATCTAGAAATTAGTACCTCTGCTAAGGTTTTTTATGTTTCTACAGAACAGTTTACTAATGATTTAATCGCTGCTATTCGTAATGATCAAATGGCGAATTTTCGAGAACATTATCGCAGTGCGGATATTTTGTTAATCGATGATATTCAGTTTATTGAAGGGAAAGAATATACTCAAGAAGAGTTTTTTCATACTTTTAATACTCTCCACGAAGCGGGTAAACAAATCGTCTTAGCTAGCGATCGCCCTCCTCATCAAATTCCTACTTTACAAGCGCGTTTAATCTCTCGTTTTTCCATGGGTTTAATCGCCGATATACAAGTACCAGATTTAGAAACTCGTATAGCGATTTTGCAAAAAAAAGCACAATATGAAAAAATTAAACTCTCTAGAGAGATAGTAGAATATATCGCTACTCAATACACTTCTAATATTAGAGAACTCGAAGGGGCGTTTATTCGCGCGATTACTCATTTATCTATCTCGGGGTTACCGATGAATGTAGAGAATGTGGCTTCTATTTTGTGTCCAGTGGTACAACCTCTGATGACTACCCCAGAAATTATTTTACAAGCTCTCTCAGAAACCTTTAATATCTCCATAGAGGAGTTAAAAAGCAGTTCTCGTCGTCGTGAGATTAGTTTAGCTAGACAAATAGGGATGTATGTTATGCGTCAATATACTGATTTGAGTTTCCCTCGCATTGGTCAAGTTTTTGGGGGAAAAGATCATACAACAGTTCTTTATAGTTGTGAAAAAATTAATCAACTTCAACAAAATGATCAACAAATTGCCCAAAAAATCTCTCAATTAAACGATCGCATTGGTATCCTCAATCATAGATAAATCATGGATAAAATTATTATCAACGAAATTCGCGCCTACGGTTATACTGGGTTTCTTCCTGAGGAACAGGTATTAGGTCAATGGTTTAGCGTTCATTTGACTCTCTGGTTAGATTTAACTCCCGCGGGAACTAGCGATCGCCTAGAAGACACTCTCGATTATCGTCAAGCTATTGATCTAGTTAAACAGCAAATAACCCAGACTAAATTTGCTTTAGTAGAAAAATTAGCCTCGGTTATTGCTACAGAAATACTCAAACTCACAGGAGTTAGCAAAGTACGTGTACAGTTGTGTAAATTAGCTCCTCCTATTCCTGATTTTGGTGGCTCAATTACTATTGAACTCACCAGAGAGAAATCTTAATCCGCTAACTCAATGGTAAAATCAGGGCTGAGTTGGTCTGCTGCTTCTGCTACTTTGGCTTTCACTTCAGGAGGAAGAGGAATATAGCCTAATTGTTCTGCTTGTACTTGACCTTGGTTTAAACCGTATTGAATCATCGCTTCTAGGGCGATCGGTTTATTGGGATCATCGTATTCTTTAAATAACATCATCCAAGAGTAGGTAACGATTGGATAGGAATCTTCCCCATCGGGATCGGTGATAAAAGCTAGTAAATTATCTGGTAATTCTACCGCAGCTAGGGTAGCTGAACCAGATTCAGGAGTAGGAAGGATAAAATTACCGGCTTTATTTTCTAAAGATGCCATGGTTAGATTGTTATTTTTCGCAAAACTATACTCAATAAAGCCGATTGAATCTGCGGTTGTGGATACAGCTGCGGTTACCCCTTCATTTCCTCTGGCTCCCACAAAATTACCACCTGTTGGCCATTGTACCGCTGTTCCCCCACCGATAGTATTTGCCCAGTCGGAGCTAACTTCACTCAAGTGATTGGTAAATACCGCTGTTGTACCACTACCATCAGACCTATGAACTACGATAATGTCTCGGTCTGGTAAATCTACACCAGGATTAGCTGCAGCTATTTTAGGATCATTCCATCTGGTAATCTTACCCTGGAAAATCTCTACATAAGCCTCTCTGGTAAGATTTAAGTTATCTATTCCTGGTAGATTATAAGCTAGAACAATCTTTCCTGCGGTCATGGGTAATAAGATTACTCCTCTACTGACCTGATCAATTTGTTCTTGTGTCATCCCAATATCACTAGCGCCAAAGTCTAATGTACCTTGGATAAATTGTTCTATACCCGCACCACTACCGATAGAAGCATAGTTAAAACGCAATTGGGGGACTTCTCTACTTAAGTTGGAAAACCAACCTTGATATAGAGGTGCTGGGAAGCTTGCACCCCCTCCATTTACGGAAGCATTACCAGTAAAGGGAAGATCAATGGCGGGAAAATCACTTTGGGCTGTTTGAGCTGGGGGTTGACCACCTCCACCACCTCCAGTGGTTTGTTCTCCTCCCCCACAAGCGGCTAATCCCATGGTAATAGCTAAAAAAGATAACCAACTGACGACGCGATAACGTGAGGTTTTTGTTGTTATTAGATTGAGCATTGATATGATAATCCTTACAAAATTTGACTATATATTATCTTGTCTTTGTTATTTTACTGTAAAAAAATCATAAGTCAACTGACTTAATAAATCCCTTGAAAATAACCTGGGTTTCTTAACTTTTCCTTAACCTAAATAACCTCAGTTTATCTCTCCTTTTTTTGTCCCGATTTTTGCTCCCGAACTCAGGTTATTTTAGCTCTTTTTAGCCTCTCGGTGCACCTGTGGTGATAAGTAAATTTTAGATATCGTAGGGTGGGTTAGGCGCGGGTCATAATTTGTGAATTCTAGTAAAGTTTTCCAGGGAGCGCCGTAACCCACTTTATCTTTTTTGTAACTTAATGTACAGTTTACACCCCTGTGTCAGGAGAGCCTAATTTGTGCTCAAAAAATTAAAGATTTTACCTGGTTGATAATTTTTACCAAGACCTAAATAACTTAAGTAATGGTTGGTTTTAGCTTCATTTAAAACCCATTGAACGTAAGTATTACTATTAGGACCGGGCCAATATCTATACTTATACTTATAGGGATAAATTTCAGGACTATTTTTGATAGTATTTATTAATAAATCAGCTTCACTATCTAACCATTGGGCTTCTAGCCAACTGTCACCATTTCCTACTCCTTGGGAATATTGCAGTAAATTTTTATGCAAATGACCCCAACTATATTGACAACAATTAGCTCTTTGCCATACTTCCCAACGTTCTACACTTTGATTTTGCCAGATGACGAGCCAATAATGTACAGCTATATTGCCAACTAGAGGAATTTTAGCAGCTCTTAATTGTACTATGTTAGACATCTAAAAACTTAAACCTAAACCAATAGCGATCGCCGCTCCTAAAAAAGTATTAATCACATTGACTAATTCATTACTTAGCCAAGTTAATCTAGATTGTAAGGTAGCACCGATTAAACTTTCTATAGTAGTTGCTATAAATGCAGCGATAACACAATAAATAATTTCTCTAAGGTTGATTAAACCTACTCCCCAAGCTACTAGAGCGATCGCCACTGAGCCTAGGATTCCTGCGAGAGTACCTTCTAGACTAACTGCTCCTTCAGTTCCCCGAGGAACGGGTTTAAGGGTAGTAATTAAAAAGGTGGTTTTACCATAGGCTTTACCAATTTCACTAGCAGTAGTATCAGATAATTTAGTACTAAAACTAGCGACATAACCTAATAATAATAAGGGTTGGTAGTCTGGTAACCAGATGATCGCTAAAGCACAAAGAGCAGCAATTAAAGCCGAACCCCAGACATTTTCTGGACCTCTTGCACCTGAGCGCTTTTCAGCGATTCCCTCTGCTTCTTTTTGGGCTAGACCAACTTTAGTGACTGCAGATCCCACTAAAAAATAGAACATAACCACGAGGTAACCTGGTAAACCCAGAGTACCCCAGATAATTACGCCTAGTAACCAAGCGTTAGCTAAACCACCAAGAGTTAGTAATTTTTTTGGAGCAATCAAAGCGATCGCTAATAGCAGGGTATTAATTGCTGTTCCTATTAACCAGGGATTGGATAACCCTAACTCTGATAGCATAATTTACCTCTGTGGCAGAACCTTAGTTACTGTTGAAAATTATACAGAAACGGGACTATGTTCAGCAATATAACCTAACTCTTGTAATTTTGCTAAAACTTTATTGATACTTTCTGAAAGTTCTTCTAAATCGGTACGACATTCTACTTCAGGATTAACAGGAGGTTCATAGGGGTCATCGATTCCTGTAAAAGATTTAATTTCTCCTGCTCTAGCACGTTTATACAGACCTTTAACGTCTCTTCCTTCACACACAGCTAAAGGTGCATTGACAAAGACTTCGACGAAATCACCTATTTTTCCGCGTACTTCTTCGCGAATCTCACGATAGGGAGAGATAGCCGAAACTAGGACAATTACACCATGACGAGTTAACAAATTAGCTACAAATCCAATACGGCGTATATTCTCATCGCGATCTGCTTTACTAAATCCTAAACCTTTAGTGAGATTTTCCCTGACGATATCACCATCGAGAACCTCTAGAGGATATCCCTGTTCTCTTAAAAACTGAGCCACTGCTGTGGTTATAGTAGTTTTGCCTGCGCCACTGAGACCTGTAAACCAAACTGTTACACCGCGTTGTTTCATTTGTTGATTACTGTAAAAAAAGTTAACAAAAATCTTAAAACATCATAAACGTTTCTGGACACTTTTGCTTAATTCCATTCAAAGAAAACTGTAGGACCTGCTAATAAAAGCATTGCAGCGATAAAGTAAATAATCATCAAAGGAATCATCCAACGTAGCCAAACGTCATAGGGAATCCGTGCAATGGAAAGTACACCCATGGTTACCCCACTAGTAGGAAGAACCATATTACTAAGACCATCACCAAACTGGAAAGCTAACACCGCGGTTTGACGAGAAACTCCCAACAAGTCTCCTAAAGGCGCCATAATGGGCATAGTTAAAGCAGCTTGACCTGAACCAGAGGGTACAAAGAAATTCAAGAAGGATTGCAGGATAAACATTGCTTGTGCTGAGATCACAGGAGGCATATCAGAAAGTACATTGGACATAGAGTTGAGGATGGTATCAATAATATTAGCGTCTTCGGCTATCACCAAAATACCTCTACAGAAAGCCACCACTAAACAAGCACCCATCATTTCTTTAGCCCCATCGCTAAAAGCTTTAACCATGGTTGACATAGATAATCCCCCAATTAAAGCTGAAAAGATCCCCAAACCAAAAAATAAACCTGAGATTTCGGTGATATACCAATCTCTTTGGGTTACTCCCCAAGCTAATACTACTATAGCCAGAGCAAATAACAACAGGATAATGATGCGGTTGCTAGTTAAAGGTAGTTCTCTAGGTTGAGTTGTGTCAATATCTAGGGTATCGTCTTCTGAATAAATCGGACTAATGGTTTTATCTTTTTCTAATCTAGAAATATAAAACATGATGTAGGCGATGGTCAACAAAGAAAAAACCACCCAAGCAAAGATACGATAAGCCATACCACTAAATAAAGGTATTCCCGCGATTCCTTGAGCTACACCCACGGTAAAAGGGTTTAAAAATGCTCCGGCAAAACCTGCACCAGCACCAACTAAAGGAATAGCTACACCCACTAGGCGATCGTATCCCAAGGAGATAGCCAAAGGTATAGTAATCAGAACAAATACCAATACTTCCTCACTCATGCCAAAAGTACCACCTGCTAAAGCAAAAGCGAGAATTAATAATGGAATAACCACCCATTTATATAGTGGATTACTCAAAGTAAAACCTACTAACTTTAATAATCCTGCGTTAATTGCACCAGTGGCGTTAATCATCCCAAAAGCACCACCAATGAAGAAAATAAAAGCTATTACTCCTACTGCTTCTTTAAAACCCAGATAAGGGGCAGTAAAAAAGGTGAGAATACTTTGGGGGGCCGGCTCTATAGTTTGGAACGTACCTGGTACTATCACTTCCCGACCATCTACTACTTCTTTAGCAAATTCCCCACCAGGAACTATCCAAGTTAGTACAATTGTTATTAATAAAATGGCAGAAGCAATTACAAGTGTATCTGGTAATTTAAACTTATTCATACTAACTATTTATAGCTATAATTCTCAATAATTAGATGCTTTTTTCCTCCAAAAAAATGTATCGAAATTTACAATTTAGGCAAAAATTTATTTTTTATAAAGATTCTCACTCAGATACAATAATCGAGTAAGAATAAAATTCAGAGTAAATTAGTAGTCAAGAAAGTAATAAAGTTGTGAGTAAAAAACGAGCCGAAACCTTTGATATTTTTAACATTAAAGAATACGAAGGTCCAAACCCTTATCTCAATACACGTGCTGTAGTATTTGATTTTACCTTTGGCCAAGATGCTAAACCCTTAAAGGTTAAAGAATATTTGCAAGAAATGGGTGATTATTTACCTCAATTACGAGGATTAAAGGTTAAAACCCACGCCGAAATGTTGGCAGCAACTATGTCAGAAGTTAGTCAATTAGAAATGGGATTATATGTTGAAAGGTTCAGCATTAAACCCGAAACCGATAAATTTACCATCGCTATTCAATCGATACACCACGAAACCACCAGAGGAGTAATTAATTTAGTCTGGGATTGTCTCGAAGCAATTACCAGAGATAAAAACTTCGACTTTCACCGTGAATTAACCTATCTCCAAGAATTATTTCGCGACTCCACTTATGGTGGTCCAACCCTTTACTCTATTCTACAGACAGCTTATCATCGTCAGATACCCACCTTTTACCTACCTGATGAACGTTTAATTCAATACGGTTATGGTAAATATCAAATCAGAGGGGTAGCGACAACCTTTAACTGTGATAGTCAACTAGACTCAGACTTTACCACCCAGAAAGACGACTGTAAAGCTTTTTTAGCTACCTGTGGTTTTCCTGTACCCAAGGGAGAAATTGTCTATACCCTAGACGAAGCTTTTGACGCGGTTAAAGAAATCGGTTACCCTGTAGCGGTTAAACCAGTAGTCGGACATAAAGGGATTGGGGTTACCGCTAACGTTAGAGACGATCGCGGTTTAGAATTCGCTTTTGGTAAAGCTAAAGAAGCTACCGAAGAAGGATCATCTTCTATTATCGTTGAACAGAGTATCACTGGTTCTGATTTTCGTCTTCTCTGTGTAGGAGGGAAATTCGCAGCAGCGGTAGAACGTCGTCCCGCTTTTGTTACAGGTGACGGTAAATCGACAATTGAAGAATTAATCGAGAAAGAGAACGCTACCGAAGCGCGTCAAGACACTCCTACTTCAGCTTTAGGTAAAATTATCACCGATGAGGTCATGGATAAATACCTAGAGGAACAGGGTTTATACCTAGATACCATTCTTGAATCAGGAGAAGTTGTTTATTTACGTAAAGTAGCTAATCTCTCTTCTGGTGGTGTGAGTATTGATTCTACTAGCAATATTCACCCAGATAATATGATTCTAGCTCAAGATATCGCTCAATACTTCCGTCTGGTTTGTATGGGTGTTGATGTCATCGCTGAAGATATTTCTCGTTCTTGGAAAGAGGGGAATTTTGGGATCATTGAGATTAACGCCGCACCAGGTATCTTTATGCACCTAAATCCTGCTGTAGGTGAGAGTGTAGATGTTCCAGGCTATATTCTTGACTATCTATTTCCTTCCACTCAACCCTGTCGCGTTCCCATTATTACCTTTAATAAACTTTACCGAGAGGAAATCTACGAAATCGTCGATCATATTCTCTTACGTCATCCTGATTGGTTGATTGGTTCGGTTTGTCAAGACGCGATGTTTCTCAATCGTTCTGAAAAAGTGATTAACAAAGATTACAATAGTAATATCAAAAGTTTACTACGTCATCCCAAATTAGATCTTTTAATCGCTGAATATCCAGAACGGGTTTTCTCTGAAGATGGTATGGTTTATGAAGGAAGCGATTTAATCGTTTTAGATGAGCCTACAGAAACAGAGATGATTTTAGCCAGAGATTTACTCCCCAATAAAACCCTGATTATTAAACAAGGTGACTCTATTTCTGTTAAGGTTCAAGGAATGATGGAGAGTTATACTCTAGCTGAATCGGAATCCTTTAGTTACGTCTATCTCAAAGAAATTACCCGTTTACTGACGTGTTGAACTACTCTATGATTAGGGCTGTACGTCGAACTTTTTGCCCTTTGAGGGTATATAAATAGGTACATTGGGTACACTCTCTGTTCGCTATTAGTTTTTTCGCTTTAGTTTCTTTGATTTGCATTAGTCTAGCTAATTCATCTTCAGACTGAAGCGGAAAACTAGTACCAGAGAGGTTATCTTCATTGATCACAGTTATTCTCCTAAACAGTGTTTACCATAACTAATTTTAAATATTATCTCGGTCCTAATCCCTATCTTAATACGGGAGCATTAGTTTTTGACTTTAGCCTATCTCATCAAGCTAAACCTCTGAGTGTGGAAACTTATCAAGATAAGATGAGTCAATATTTACCAGCTTTACAAAAGTTAAAACTTAACGGTTATGGAGAATTACTCACCGAGACGCTTTATTACTTTAGCCAATTAGATATGGACTTGTATTTAAACCGTGTGAGTAAACATAATTATCCTGATTTTGAACGTATAGCTTTACAATCTCTGCATTATGCTACTAGTCGCGCGATCGTAGAAACAGTTTATCAATGGTTAGAGAATATTACTCTGGGTAAAGATTTTGATTTTGAGCAACAATTACAGATTTTACAACAAAAATTTGGTAATTCTATTTATGGAAATCCGACTATCTATTCTTTATTAAATACAGCTTACCAGATGGATATTCCTACTTTTCTTGTCTGGGAAGAAGGATTAATACAATATGGTTATGGTAAATATCAAATTCGGGGATTATCTACTATTTTTGACTGTGATAGTCTTTTGGATTCAGATTTAACCACACAAAAAGACGATTCTAAAGATTTTCTGATTAATCTCGGTTTTCCTGTACCTAAAGGTAAAATTGTTTATACCCTAGCATCCGCTTTAGCTGTTATTGAAGAGATTGGTTATCCAGTAGCTATTAAACCAGTAGCGGGACATGAAGGAATCGGTGTTACTGCACAAATTAACGATAAAAATAGCTTAATTAATGCTTTTGAAAAAGCCCAAGCTACCTCTACCACTAATCCTATTGTAATCGAAGAAAGTTTAACAGGTTCAGATTTTCGTCTGGTTTGTGTTGGTGAACAATTTGTCGCTGCGGTGGAACGCCGTCCTCCCTATGTAATAGGTAATGGGGCTCAAACTTTGGCTGAATTAATTACAGAAGAAAACAAAAAAGAAATACGTAAAGATACACCTATTTCCCCTCTAACTAAAATCTTAGTTGATGAGATCTTAGAAAGTTATATACAAGAACAAGGTTTATCTTTAGATACAGTAATTCCTCTTAACCAAACGGTTTATTTACGCAAAGTCGCTAATATTTCCGCGGGTGGAGTTAGTATCGATTGCACTAGTGAGATTCATCCCGATAATCGACAATTAGCTGAAGATATCGCCCAATATCTTGGTCTTGCTTGTTTAGGTATTGATGTCATTGCTACGGATATCTCTAAATCCTGGAAAGAGGGCAATTTTGGGATAATTGAAATTAACGCTTCTCCTGGGGTTTTTATGCACCTTAAACCCGCACAAGGTAACAGTATTGATGTTCCCCGTCATATTTTTAATTTCTTTTTCCCTAAGGATAAACCTTCGCGAATTCCTATTGTTACTTTTAATCGTTTAAGTCAACAAGAATTAGCTGAACTGATTCAATCTATTTTAACTAGTTATCCTGATTATTTAATCGGCGGTATTTGTCAAGAAGGTGTTTATTTAAACCAACGCCAACGCATCCAACAACAACCCTATAATGTTAATATTCAGAGTTTGTTACGTCATCCTCACTTAGATTTATTAATCGCTGAATATCCAGAGACAATTTTTGAAAATGAAGGGTTATTTTATCAAGGTAGTGATTTAGTTATTCTAGTTGAACCTACTAGTAAAGAAACTATGTTAGCATCATCTTTATTACCTAATGGTATTTTACTAACCCAAACTGGTGATAATATTGTTAAACACACTCCACAAGGTAGAAAAACTTTTCAACTAGATAATCTTGAGCAATATTTAGATATTTGTTATCAAAGTATTTTAGATATAGCGCTACGGGATAGGGAATAGGGAGTAGGTAAATAAAAGAATGAAGAATGAAGAATTATTATTGTCTCTAAATTTGCCCATATCCTATTACAGCTACTTTTCCTGCTAATACTACAGCAGTCGAAGTTGACCTTTTACAGCAGTACAAGTTAAGATTAGAACATTTTAAAGTTATGAAACCCAGTACTAATCTACTTTTGCGTGAGTGCATGAGTGCTTTGCACGTAGGTAGTGCTATATATCGGCTCTCTCGGCATTATGGGGTTAATTGTATCTAAAGTTACATTTTCTTCTCTTTTGCATCTCGTGTCTATAAACGATAAGTGAAAGCTTATCACCATTCCGCACCTAAAATCGTATTATAAAGTAGCATTCACGAGTCAGAATATTCAGTATATAAGTAATAATCCATAGCATAATGCCGAAAGAGCCTAATGTTCATCAGGAACTTTTGCTGAGATCTCTCAACTGTAAAATAGCAGCCATTAATCATCTTATTGAGATTCAGAGGAAAAATAAATGTCATTTACCTATTTTAAAGAAGGTTCTTTCTCTAGCTTATTTGCTGAAGATATTAGCGACGGTAACTATGGTTTTATTCTTAATTATCCTTCTACGGCTAGTTGGGCTATTTATCCTAATTATAAAAAGTATTTCATTCAAGACGGAAGCGAGGAAGCTACTAAAGCATCTTATGATAAACTCTGTCAAAAAGAACCTTGGAAAAATTTGGCTGTATTAGGAGATGATATTACTGGCATTATTTTTAAATCTCCTCGTAACGTCTTAGTTAGCTATTGGCAAGAACAATTTGGTTATAAATATAATAACATCGAAACCTTAGAGCGTAAAATTTACTTAGATTATCTCAACCAAAGTCCCAAATATGATAAGTTAATCACTCTGTTTCCTTTTGATTCTCTTTTACCAAAAAAACACGCAGTAGATCCTGATGTTCATTATCAGTTATTGAGCAAAACTAGTTTAGCTGAAACAGGAGTTCAAGCACCTAAATACGATATCTATGATGTTAATGAAACTCCAATAGACGAGATAAAAATTACTCATAATTTTCCCTATTTAGTTAAGGTATCACATGGATTATCAGGAGAAGGAACGTATATTATTAAATCAGCCAGTGATTTAGATTATTGTATCCGAGAAATGAAAAAATATTATTATAATCAGTTACTAGACTATATTATTATCTCTGATTTTGTTAAGAATGAAGTCCAAAACTATTGTGTGCAATTTTATGTCTCTAAATCTGGTCAAGTTACGTTGATTGGTGCAACTAGTCAAATGGTAACTAGTGAAGGTAAATTCCTTGGAGGATTGATTCACTATGAAGGAGTAGATATGAGTAAATTTACAACCATTATTACTAAAGTATCTGCTTATGCTCATGAAAAAGGTTATTTTGGGGTGATTGGTTGCGATGTTTTAGAAGATAAAGACGGAGGATTACACGTGATTGATATTAATTATCGCGTCAATGGTTCAACTCCTTTATGTTTACAACGTCATCGCTTGCTTGAGTCGGGTAAAAATGTAGCTAAATATTCAGGAGATTATCAGATGAATGGTACTTTAGATGAAATACTAGTTACCTTAAAACCAGAATTAGACAAGAAAGATTTCTTGATCTTATCTGCTTTAGAAAAGGTTAAGTATGGTAAAATCTATACAGATATCTACGGTATAGTTGCTGGAGAAGATACTAAAGAAATGTTATTAGTTGAGGAAAAATTAGCCCAAAAAGGTTTACGAATAGTTAGCAATTAATATTCAGGGTGGATGTTCAGAAAAGCATAAATATGCTAGAGATAGGGTAAAGTTAATTAAATCTCTTTGAGCTTAACAAGTATGTATTTAAACCAGCAACTATTCTGGAAAGCGATTAAAACCAGTTTCTCTAGACAACATTTCCACCCTCTCCACGCTACCTACGTTACTCTTTTTAGTAGTGCTTTTTTAGGGTTACATTCTTTTGTCTCTCTAGTGCGTAAATTAGAGAGCATCCCCTATTCTTCTTATCGTCAACAACCGATTATAGCTCCTATTTATATCACTGGTAACCCTCGCAGTGGTACAACTTTTTTACATCGTTTACTCTGTGAGGATGAGCAGTTTACCTATACTAAACTCTATCACACTATTTTTCCCTCTATCAGCATCTATCAGCTTTTGGATAGGTTAGAAAAGTTAAAGATATTTACCAATATGCTGACATCTTTAGAAAAAAAAGGTTTTAGTGGTTGGGAAACGATTCACACTACTAAATTAAATGAAGCGGAAGAAGACGAACAATTCTTTGTCTTTACGATGTTATCCCCAGTCATTACTCTCTTATTTCCCTTTTTTAATGAACTTGAGGAGTCTGGTTGGGTAGATAGATTACCAATTTCAACCCGCGAAAAATTAATGTCTCATTATCTAGATTGTTTGCAAAGACATTTATACGCAATAGGTAGAGATAAAACCCTACTGATTAAAAATACTACTTGTACAGGAAGATTGCAAACCATGTTAGACGCTATACCAGATTTAAAGGTTATTCACCTTATTCGTCATCCTTATCAAGCGATTCCCTCTCTCTTGAGTATGTATAATGCTTCCTGGAATAGTTTTGTTCCCCAAACACGCAACAATTTTGATAGTAGTAAAGCTCTAGCAAAGCTATACGCTGATTATTACCGTCAAAGACTGCAAATTTTCCAAAAATTGCGCCAAAAACAGCCAGAAAGGTTTTTAGAGGTTAGATACGAAGATTTAATTACCAATACTCTGGAGGTTATTGAGCAGATTTATAGTCAATTTGACCTATCTTTAACTACTGAAACTTTGACTAAATTTAAAACCCAAATTCAAGCAGCACAACAAGGATATAAAAGTAAACATAAATATTCTCTAGAACAATTTGGTTTAACTCAAGAAACGATTTATGATTTTATGCCAGATGTTTTTACTGAGTATAATTTTACTAAATAAATGCAATGTTAAAAAACAAGAAGATTATTTTGGGTTTATTAAGCTTTTGTTTAGTTATTCTAACCTCAATTCCTCTTAAAGCTGCTGAAAAAATATTGCTATCTTATCCACCTTTAATGTTTTCTGTGAAGGTAGAATCTTTAGAAGCTTTTGCTGTTAATGGGACAATTAATCCAGATTTAGCCTTCTTTTTAAATCGAGTTACTCCTGAACAACAGCAAGAGTTTCAAGAATCACTAACTAAAAAAATAGATCTAGAACCTGTTTTAGTTTCCCGCTTTTTTAATACTAAAATGGGAGAATCTATCCTAATGCGTTTAGGAAAAGGGATTACTCTTGAGGGAGGAAGCAATGGGGGATACGCTTTAAGAGGAGCGATCGTTCAAGCTAGCTTTGCACCAGAGGGTTTAACATTATTAAATGTCCTCAAACAATTTCCTACTAATCTTCAGTTACAAGGATTATTAATCCAGGGATTAGCTGAAGAAACAGAAAGAGCTGCTAGAGCTACACAAGAATTAGTAGAACAAATGCAACTTTGGACATCAACAGAAGCGGAGACTAACCCTGTGGTTGATTATGCTGGTTTAAGAGATATTCGTCAAGAAGGTGAATATCAGGTAGAAAAACAAGTTTGGAATTTAACCGATACCAATCGCAACCGTAGTTTTTATGTTGATGTTTATCTCCCTCAAGAGGTATCTACCGCAAAAATTCCTGTAGTTATCTTTTCTCATGGTTTATCATCACGTCCAGAAGATTACGAAGAAGGACTTAATCATTTAGCATCCTATGGTTATTTAGTAGCAGCTCCTCAACATGTTGGTAGTGATATAATTTATCTAGAAGAAATGTTTCAGGGATACCATAGAGATATCTTTGATAGAGATGAGTTTATCAATCGTCCTTTAGATATTAGCTTTGTTATCGATGAATTAACTCAACGTAATCAAGAACAATTTCAGGGTAAACTTGATGTAGAAAGTGTAGGGGTAGGTGGTCATTCTTTTGGTGGTTATACTGCCTTAGCTACAGCTGGTGCTACAATAGATTTTAATTACCTTCAGCAAGGGTGTGATCGTCTTTATGGCGCTGTAGATGTTGCTTTATTGCTACAATGTCAAGCTTTAGAATTACCCCGAGAAAATTATCAGTTTCGTGATCATCGTGTTAAAGCTGTTTTAGTTGGTAATCCCGTAAATCGCTATATTTTTGGAGAAACTGGTATTAGTAACATCGATATTCCCGTTATCTTCTTATCTGGTTCAAAAGATCCTGCTGCTCCTCCTATTTTTGAACAAGCTGTACCTTTTACTTGGTTAAGTAGTGCTGATAAATATTGGGGATTAATTGAAGGACAAGCTCACGTTAATTTTACTAAACTCGATGGTGGAATTCAAGAAGCACTTAACGCGACTAATCATTTGAGTTTCCCAAGTCAAAGTCTGATTGGTAGTTATGTCAATGCTATTTCTCTAGCTTTTTTTCAGGTTCATCTGTTAAATAATCAGGATTATCGACCCTATTTACAGTCAGCTTATGCTGAATATCTTAGTCAAGATGAGAGCTTTAAAGTTAGTTTGATTACTAAAGCTTCTGCTGATGAGGTAAGAGAAACTATTGACCGATTAAAAATATAGCGTTTCTGTTATTATGGAAGTTTTAGGAATAAATTTTAGATGGCGATTCACTTAGTAACTGGTGTAGCGGGTTTTATTGGCTCTAATTTAGCTGAAACTCTACTTAATCAAGGAGAACGAGTTATTGGCATTGATAGCTTTAATGATTATTATAACCCCAAACTTAAACGCCAAAATGTTAGTAATTTAACTAAATATGATTCATTTAAGCTGATTGAGGGAGATATCCTACACTTGAACTGGTTGGAGTTATTAGACTCAGTCGAATATCTGTATCATCAAGCTGCACAAGCGGGAGTAAGGGCGAGTTGGGGTAAAAGCTTCTCTGACTATACCACCAGAAATATTAACGCGACTCAAATTATCCTAGAAGCTGCTAAAGAAAGTAAGTCTCTTCAACGTCTGGTATTTGCTTCTACATCCTCTGTCTATGGTAATGCGGAAACTTTCCCTACTCCTGAGTCAGTATGTCCTCAACCAGTCTCACCTTATGGTATTACTAAACTAGCTGCAGAGAGAATGTGTTGGTTATATCAGCAAAATTTTGGTGTACCTGTTACTGCTTTACGCTATTTTACCGTTTATGGACCGCGTCAACGTCCTGATATGGCTTTTCACAAGTTCTTTAAAGCTGCGTTAAATTCTCAACCAATTGATGTCTATGGAGATGGACAACAAACCCGGGATTTTACCTTTATTAGTGATATCGTAGCTGCTAATTTAGCTGCTGCTAACGTTAAAGATGCTGTCGGAGAGGTATTTAATATCGGTGGTGGTAGTAGGGTAGTTTTAACAGAAGTACTCGATCAAATTGAAAAAATTATTAATCAACCTCTGATCCGTAATTATCTATCTCCCGCTAGGGGTGACGCGCGTCATACCAGTGCTGATATTTCTAAAGCGCAAAAAATCCTTAATTATCAACCTCAAGTCTCCCTTACTAATGGTTTGACTCAGGAATGGGAATGGTTATATAGTAATAGAGACTTAAATTAGGACTCAAAAGTTATCCTTTGAGGGAAGAGAGTGGGAGAGGGGGAGAGTGGGAGCTTCTGAGCATATTATATAGGAATAATAGCACCGTTCAACCGTTCCACCGTTCCACCTAATACCTAACTTATCCTAAACTAAAGTCTTTAATAAAGACTGTAACTTAAGTTGTACTTCCGCATACTCTTTGTCAGGGGTTGAACCCGCTACTATCCCTGCTCCACCGTATAATCTAGCTTGATTACCTTGTATTAAAGCCGAACGAATCCCCACGATAAATTTACTATTACCTTGGTAATCTAGCCAACCTATGGGGGCTGCATAAAGGGAACGTTCAAAAGATTCATAGCGTCTGATTTCTTGACAAGCTGTTTCTGTGGGGACTCCTGCTACTGCTGGAGTGGGGTGCAGTTGTGCGACAATGTCTAAGGGGTGAAGTCTGGGGGGAATTTCTGCGTAAATAGCTGTCCACAAATGTTGAATGTTAGCTAATTGTAGTAGTTCTAGTGGCATAATTTTTGGTTCTAAACCTAATTGACGCAAGCGTTGTTGAATAAATTCTCTTACTGCTTCATGTTCCCTTCTTTCTTTTTCGTTATTTAATAGTAATTCACCAATTTGTTTGTCTTCTTCTACTGTTTTACCTCTAGGGGCTGAACCAGCTAAAGCATCAGTGATTAGTTGTTTATTATTAATAGTTAATAGTCTTTCAGGACTTGCTCCTATAAAATGAATATCTTCACCATTACTAGTGGCAAATAAGTAACAATCGGGATGTTGTTGACGCAAGTTTTGTAAGGATTTTATCAGGTTAAATGGTTGAGATGCTGTTAAGTCTATAGCGTGAGCTAATACTATTTTACTAAACTTTTTCTGCTCAATTGATGTTAAGGCTGAGTTGACTGATTGTTTAAATTCTCTATCTTTATCTTGAATAGTTAGATAAGTGTTTTTCTTCTCATGATTAATCGTTATTTTAGTATTGACTTTAGCTTTAATTTTACTAATTATCAAGTTTATCTTATTTAAGTTTTTGGCTAAAGTATTGATTACTAAAACCGTACTATTTTTTTGGCAATAAATTTGTATCTCTGGTAAAAATATTGTTGCACTAGGAAATTGAGCCTCTTTTCTTTGTTGCTCAAAAAAACTAAAACTGCAAAAAAAATGAGGACCACTACCAGGAAGTTGTAAGTCCCCAATTGTGAGAATTTCGGTTAAACAGTTGTTAATAAATTGTTGCGATCGCCTAAATCTATCTGCTGAATTTAACTTTAAACATCTAATCGTCCCATAAGCGATGATAGCTTCTGACTGACGGGGATTTTCCCAATAAAAATATAACTGTTTGGTTAGAGAGATTGTCGCTAAAAAATCGAGAGGATCAAGGTTATCTATTCTTTGGGAAAAACTGATTATTTTCGGATGATGTTGAGGTTGAATATCCCTGAGCAATCCTTCTAATTCCTTAACTTCTCCTTGAAACCCAGGAGAGGAGTTATTGATTGATTGAGAAATCCGAAATTGCGTCATTGAAGCAAATACCTGTTAGGCTTTGAGTAAAAGTTTATGTTAAAATTTATTAAATTTATCTTAGTTTATTAGTAATTTCTTAACTTTAGCACAAAAATACTCAGAAAATGAATAAGTTATCTGTAGCTGATTTACGACAAAACTACACTCGGGCAGGGTTAATGGAAGCCGAAGCCCCCCTTAACCCGATAGAGTTATTTGACTTGTGGTTATCTCAGGCGATCGCCGCTGAAATCTTAGAACCTAATAGTATGACTTTAGCTACAACTAACTCAGCTGGTTATCCAGTAGCGAGAATGGTTTTACTCAAAGGCTTCGATCACAGAGGTTTCGTCTTCTATACTAATTATAACAGTGACAAAGCCCAACAACTCCTGGCTAATCCCCAGGCAGCTTTAGTATTTTGGTGGTCAGAATTAGAACGTCAAGTCCGTATCGAAGGAACAATAACTCAAACTACACCAGAAGAGTCAGACGAGTATTTCTCTAGTCGTCCCCGAGGCTCTCAATTAGGCGCTTGGGTATCTAATCAAAGTAGCGTCATTCCTAATCGAGAAGTTTTAGAACAAGAATTAGCCAATCTTGAGATCAAATATCAAGAACAAGATATCCCACGTCCTCCTCATTGGGGGGGATTTCTGCTTAAACCTATGCTAATCGAATTTTGGCAAGGTCGCCCTAATCGTTTACACGATCGCCTTCGTTATCAACTTAAAGAGGATGAGTGGATAAGAGAGAGACTCGCTCCTTAAGAAGAGGGAGAAGGGGAGAGCTCACAGGTGTAGGTTTTTGACAATGAGATTCTGGCGAAGGTGAGACAAGGAAGA
>RECR01000111.1 GCA_007693955.1 Gloeocapsa sp. DLM2.Bin57 | reverse complement strand
CCTTTGAAGCAAGAATCGCCCGTTACAATCTTTGATTTAACGGTGCGAGTGTCAAATTAGGTAGAACGGTAGAACGGTATTCGGAATTCCGAATTCTCCCATCTCCCCGTCTCCTTCCTCTCCGAAGCTCTTGCCTGTTGCAAGAGTGCAAGAGTGCCTTATCTCACTTTTATCGTAAGTATTTATCCGAACTTGATATTATTCCCTTTTGCTTTGCGCTATAATTAAAATTATGCCACGTCATAAACCTTCTTCTGAATTACCAAGTAAAATTTGTCCCGTGTGTGGTTTATCCTTCACTTGGCGAAAAAAATGGGAAAAGTGCTGGGATGATGTAAAATATTGCTCAGAAAGATGTCGAAGACGCAAATCCAACAGCAAAGATTAATTAAATTATGTCAACTGAGTCGCTACAACCTAAAGTAATTATACATGGTGGTGCAGGTCTTTCCCTGAAAGATAAAGGTGGTAAAGATGCGGTACGTGCTGCCCTAAAAGGAATCGTTCAAGAAATATATGATACACTGCTAGCAGGTAGCAGCGCTGTAGATGCTGTCATCAAAGGTTGTCAACTACTCGAAGATGAGCCACGCTTTAACGCTGGTACAGGTTCAGTGTTACAATCAGATGGACAGATTCGGATGAGTGCTAGTTTAATGGATGGGGAAAAACAATCTCTCAGCGGGGTAATTAACGTCTCTCGCGTCAAAAATCCTATTTTTCTAGCTAAAGAATTACAAAGTCAAACCGATCGCATAATCTCTGATTATGGTGCAGCTGAATTAGCTAGAGAAATGGCTATCCCACCCTACGATCCCCTTACTGATTTACGTCTCAAAGAATGGATCGAAGAGCGTAAAGAGAACTTTAGCAAAAAAATGGCAACAGTCGTAGCCGAGGAAAGAAGAGGGACTATAGGCGTGGTAGCCTTAGATAAGCAAGGTCGCATTGCTGTGGCTACTTCTACTGGAGGTAAAGGTTTAGAAAAAATAGGACGTGTTAGTGATTCAGCTATGCCTGCTGGCAACTATGCTACTAGTTTAGCTGGGGTAAGTTGTACAGGTATTGGTGAAGATATTATTGATGAATGTTTCGCAGCTAAAGTAGTCATCCGAGTCACTGACGGGTTATCCCTAGCTGAAGCGATGGAAAAATCAATTAAAGAGTCTCAAAGTAGAAATAGAGATTTAGCGGCTATTGCTCTTGACCATCAGGGTAACATCGTTTGGGGCAAAACTTGTGAGGTAGTTTTAGCAGCTTATCATAATGGTCAAACAATTAGCGATAGTCTAGACGCTGCTAGTACTGACTTTATCGGTGTTGTCTCTGCTTAGTATTTTTATTGTATGGGCGCAAAGTTTGTGCCCTTTTTACGTTTAACTCAAATCTTGCACCAGTATTTTTAGACTATAGCGAAAAGGGAATAGGGAAGAGGAGTTCGTAGTCAGGGGTTAGGGAAGAATGCGCGAATGCGCGAATGAGGCAAGAGATACAAGAGGCACAAGTCGCATTATATATATAAATAATATCTCCTAATACCTAAAACCATTCAACCTAAAATCGTTCCACCTAACTCCGATGCAAGATCTAAATTTACGGTTTAGCCACATAAGTAACGATTTCCAATGGTTGTAATTGCCTACTTTGAGTCAGACTACCTTGACTAAAATTACCTACCACCGTATCAGTAGCAGTTGCGGGATTACCATTGACGGTGCGACGATAAAGTTGATAGTTGCTAGGAATACCATACTGAGCAGGATTAATCGTAAAATCTACAGTGGCGCTTGATCTATCTATTGCACCATTAACAAAGATAAATAAAACGGTGTTATTACCCTCCTGGGAGTGAGCAAAAACCCCATTAGGTATCATCACGTCTGGTAATTGATTAGCAGGTATAGCAGGAGAAGGAGGAGTACTCCACTGAATCTGATTAATAGTCACTGGTTTGAGCATTCTACCCATACTCAAATAGTCCTGATTAACGTAACGATGATGAGCTAAATTGATCAGAAAATTATTTACCGTTGGTCCTGCTTGAATCATTGTACTATCAATTCGACCAATAGGTTGACCCCAAGCTAAAGCACGTCCCTGGGGTATAGCTTGTTGCCAATCGTTAGTAGCATCATCATCTAAAGGTGACCAAGAAGATTTAATCCCGTAGGTTTTATTATAATCTCCCCACAAAGCGATATCAAAGGGTAAATCTTGTTGAAAATGTAAATAAAAATGGTTCAGGTTGAGAAAACAGTCAGCCATTCCCTCAGTAAAGAGAGTATAACGAGGATTACTATGACTTCCACTACCTCTACGAGCTTTATTATTCACCCTTTGAAACAAATTTTTCCAACCGTAACTAGCGTGTTGACCACCAACGGTGTTAGGATTGCGATGATTGAGTTGATTAATAGTCAGGGATAGGTCAAAATAAACACCGTCGATTTTTTCTGGTTCAGATTTAGCGCTTTTTAACAGTGCTTCTGCAATACCTTCTTGTTTTTGAATCCATTGTTCCTCACCTACATCTATCCAACTAAAGACAGTCTCTTTTTTACCTTTACCGAATCTTACTCTAATTGGTCGGCGATTGTAATAAAGCATCGCTATTTTACCACCATTTTCGGGTTTATAGGTTGTTCCATTTACATCCCATAAGGGTGATTCAATAAAAGGGTTGCCATTGAGGTTATTAGCCCTCAGATAGGCGATCGCTTCGCCAAAACGTGGTCCGATATAATTTCTACCTGGGGGTGCGACTTCAGGGCGATCGAAAAAGGTTGAGGTTTCCGCTTCAATAGTGCGCCAAGCATAAATACTCACTTGTCCTGGATAATTAGGTAGATTAGCTTTATGAAAGTCATAGACTTGTCTAACCTGGTTACTTTCATCTCCTAATAAATCGGGCAAATTTTCCCACCCAAAAGGTGAAAAAGTCCGATAAGAAACGATCATTTTTTTCGCCCAATCTGCAGCTTCAGGATTACTACTCAATTTCTTTGGTTTTCCTGTCCCCAAGAAATCTTGTTGTAACATCCAATCTCGATAAACTTGCGCTCCCTCGTACCAATCTCCCGTAAAAGTCACTAAACGACAACTATAATTAACATTTTGATGAGGACCAAACATCGCTAATTTACTCTTAGGATAACCTTGTCTAGGGGGATGATGTAGCCAAGATAGTTGTATCGTTTGATTGTCTGCTTTTTGTGCTATAGCTGTTTTCGCGTAACCATCAGCATCAGTAACCATAAAATTCATGCCCTGGTTACCCTGGTAATAAACTAGTGATTGCCATCTGGTGTGACCTGGATAGAGAGTTTTTCTAGGTTTGGCTAAAGTTTGACTAGGATTAATATATAATTCTCCAGATTGAAAAGGAAAAACCAGATAATCTTGATTAGTATTTCCCGTTTGTTTACTGACATTAGGAATAATCGGAAACTCTACCTCATAGAGAACTTTTGTTGCTTGATTCTGGTTTCCTTTAGGGATAACATTGATATACCAATCGGATTTCTCACTATTTGGATATAGCCTTAATTCAGCTTCAATATTAGCTTGTTCTCTTGAATCAGGAATTGGTACATTTAACCATTTAAAATGCAAACCTCGATAACTATTTGTTTCAATTAGTTGAGGAGTTGCTGTTAATTTAGCTTGGACACTATTAATAAAAGTTTCGGTTAATTCTTCCCGATCCGCTCTGGTAAAAGAAGCTTGCCACAAAGGACGTGCACCCAAAGCAGGTTTAATAAAACTATGATGTTGAGTGGGATAGTGGATACTATCTAAACTAACGTTTTCTGTTTCTCCTCGTAATAAATAAGCTATCTTATCTGTACCAATAGCATAAAAAATCAGTTGATTAACTGTAAACCTAGTATAAGCTGGATTACCTAAACTTTGAGGATTGTTAGTAATTGTTTTAGCTTGATTATAAAATTCTGATGCTAAATCTGGTTGTTGTGCTAATCTATCTTTAGCGCTAAATAATAACATATCCGCTAAGCCTAACTTAGCTTTTTGGTCATTACTAGCAGTTGTCCAAAGTTCAGCAATATGAGCGATTTCCTGGTCAATCATTACTATATTCATAGGTTGAGCGGTAACAGAAAACTTAGTGGTAATTAATAATAAAATAGGAACAACAAATAACAAAAATAAATATTTAAAATACTTCATAATTACTAATCAAAACCATAACCTAAAATTAGTAAAGCATAAAAACCCGCCCAAAAATCTTAAAATAAACTATAGTTTGCAGGAACAAGAAACAATGTCTCTAATCCAGTGGTATCCTGGACATATAGCCAAAGCCGAAAAACAACTCAAAGAACAACTCAAACAGGTTGACGTTGTGTTAGAAGTACGTGACGCGAGAATTCCCCTAGCTTCTCATCACCCCGAAATCAATAACTGGTTAGGAACAAAACCAAAACTACTAGTAATCAATCGTGTAGATATGATTGGGGAAAAAGCACACCAACAGTGGTTAAACTGGTTTCGTCAACAAGGAGAAGAACCCTACTTTACTAATGGTAAAACAGGAGAAGGAATTAAAGCAGTAACCAAAGCAGCTCAATTAGTAGGGGTGAAAGTCAACGAGAAAAGACGCAGTCGAGGTTTATTACCACGTCCAGTCAGAGCTGTAGTCATTGGATTTCCTAATGTCGGAAAATCAGCTCTAATTAATCGCTTACTCAATCGTAAAGTAGTAGCTAGTGCGAGAAGAGCAGGTGTAACCCGTCAATTACGTTGGGTAAGACTATCAGAGAGTATCGAACTATTAGACGCACCAGGGATAATTCCCGTCAAACTAGAAAACCAAACAGACGCGGTTAAACTAGCTATCTGTGAAGATATTGGCGAAGCAGCTTATGATAATCAACTCATCGCTATCACCCTAGTTGATTTATTAGCAGAATTAAACGTAGAAAAAGTGTTGACAACTCGATATAATCTACCCCTAGAAACAATGACAGGGGAAGAATATCTAGAGAAATTAGCCATAAGACGTTATCAAGAAGACAAAGAAAAAACGGCTATGGCGCTACTCAATGATTTTCGCACAGGAAACCTAGGGGCGATCGCCCTAGAATTTCCTCCCCTCAATCAGCAAAAACTATGACAAAATAATCTAAGTCAGCAATAAAAAGCTTAAAAAGTATGGATTTTTCTAGTAACATTGCCTCTCAACTCAATGCAGGTGTGATTTGGCCAGAAGGTATAGTAGTAATCACCTTAATAGTGGTTTTACTAGGTGATTTAATCGGGGGAAGGAGTTTCTCTCGTTATCTCCCCTACGTAGCTATAGCTGGTTTACTCGTTTCTGTATTAAGTCTGATCTTAAGTTGGGATACAGTTGACCCGGTCGCCTTTTTAGGCGCGTTTACAGGAGATAACCTTAGTATTATTTTTCGCGCTATCATCGCTTTATCTACTGCGATAACAATTTTAATGTCTATACGCTATGTAGAAGAAACGGGAACATCTCTAGCTGAATTTATCGCCATTATGCTTACTGCTACCCTAGGGGGAATGTTCCTCTCAGGAGCATCAGAATTGGTGATGGTGTTTATCTCTCTAGAGATGCTCAGTATCTCATCTTATCTGATGACGGGATACATGAAGCGCGATCCTCGCTCCAATGAAGCAGCTTTAAAGTATCTCTTGATTGGTGCTTCTAGTTCGGCTATATTCCTCTATGGAGTGTCTCTACTCTATGGTTTATCTGGTGGTGAAACTAATCTCAACGCGATCGCCCTAGAATTAAATAACGGTCCGGGGGAATCTCTGGGATTAGCCATCGCCCTGGTTTTCGTCATTGCCGGTATTGCCTTTAAAATTTCTGCTGTTCCTTTTCACCAATGGACACCAGATGTTTACGAAGGATCACCCACTCCTGTAGTCGCTTTTCTCTCCGTAGGTTCAAAAGCTGCAGGTTTTGCTTTAGCGATTCGCTTACTAGTTAGCGTCTTCTCTCCTGTGAGTGTAGAATGGCACTTTATCTTTACCGCTTTAGCGATTCTGAGTATGGTATTAGGTAATGTGGTAGCTTTAGCACAAACCAGCATGAAACGGATGCTCGCTTATTCTTCCATCGCCCAAGCGGGTTTTGTCATGATTGGTTTAATCGCTGGTAATACTGCTGGTTATTCTAGTATGGTATTTTACCTGCTCATCTATCTGTTCATGAATTTAGGCGCTTTTGCTGGTGTGATTCTTTTCTCCTTGAGAACTGGTTCTGATAAAATTAGTGATTATTCAGGTCTCTATCAAAAAGATCCACTCTTAACCCTAGCTTTGAGCATTTGTTTACTCTCTTTAGGCGGTATTCCTCCTTTAGCGGGATTTTTTGGCAAAATTTACCTATTTTGGGCAGGTTGGCAAGCAGGTTTATACAGTTTAGTCTTATTAGGCTTAGTAACTAGCGTTATCTCCCTATACTATTATATTCGGGTAGTTAAAATGATGGTGGTCAAAGAACCACACGAAATGTCTGAAGTAGTGAAAAACTATCCCGAGATTAACTGGACTTTACCAGGAATGCGCCCCCTACAAGTGGGTTTAGTACTCTCTTTAGTCATAACCACTTTAGCGGGTATTCTCTCTAATCCTCTGTTTACCTTAGCTAATAACTCTGTGAGTAGTAGTGAATTACTGCAGTCTAGTATTATTCTCAATGAACAAGTGTCCTTGAGAAATATAGATGCACCAAATCGGTAAACTAGGAGAGAAATTTGTCGCTCAATACCTAGAAAACAAAGGCTGGACAATCCTACAGCAACGTTGGCGTTGTCCTTGGGGAGAAATCGATTTAATCGCCCAAATTCAGGTCAATTCTCCTCAAATAGCCTTTATTGAAGTGAAAACTCGTCAACAGTTTAATTGCGATCGCGATGGTCTGTTGGCGATTACCCCTCAAAAACAGCGCAAAATCTGGCAAACCGCTAACGCTTTTTTAAGCGATTACCCTCACCTAGCGGATTTGCCTTGTCGCTTTGATGTTGCCTTAGTTATCTATACTCAGATAAACCAAGAATATAAGTTTACACTAAAAGAATATTTAGAATCAGCTTGGTCAGATTGCTTCGAATAGGTTCGAGAGAGGGGAGCTTCGGAGCTTCTGAGTCTGATATATAGGAATAATAGCACCTAAAACCTAAACCTAACTCTTTACTCACCTTGAGTAAGTTATCATTTCTTGACTTAACTTAATTTTTGTAACAATATATACAGAATATCTAGAAAAATGTTAATCTGAAGGTGGAGAGTCAGGTAATGCAGAAATTATGAAATTCTTGTTTTTAGGAGCTAAATACGAAAAAGACCCTGTGACTCTAGAAGTACAAGAAGGAGAAACAGGAGGGTTATACAGAGGCTCACCCTGGAAAACCCACCAATATAAACAACAATTACGTCGATCAGGTCAACCCGTTAAGTTAACTTATCGTGGTGCCCATTATACACATTAAAAATAATTAAAGAGGTTAAAAAGATGAAACAACTATCATATAGAGGAATTAGCTACGACTACGAAAACGCCAATATCGAATTTGATCAAGGGGAAATAGGTGGTAAATATAGAGGTAAAGACTGGAAATATAGATATCCTAAACATATAGTACACTTAAAACCAAAAATCTATCGACAATACCGGGGAGTAGCTTATAGCACTTGTCCAACTCCTTTGCAGGAATCACAAGTAAATCCACATACTCATAATCCAGCTCAAGATAATCGTTGTTCAGTTCAACCTCAAAAACAGTTACAGAAACAGACATCAGCTCAGATTCACTGGGAAAATATGCGTAAAAATCTGGAACGTCGGTTACAAGCAGCTCAAGCTAGAGGAGATGTAGAATTAGTAACTATGTTGGAAAAAGAATCCCGAGAATTAAGTCTATTTTAGTGTTATTTTAAGATAGAGCAATTCTAAGGAGATATTGGCGAGTGAGCAATAAACCCACAATTTTAGTAACAGGTGGTGCGGGATATATTGGCTCTCATGTGGTTTTGGCTTTGAAAAATTTCGGATATGAGGTGATAGTATTAGATAATCTCTCCTATGGACATCCAGAAATAGTCAAAGAAGTTTTAAAAGTAGAGTTAATTGTGGGCGATACTAACGATCGCCCTTTTTTAGATCAATTATTCGCTAGTCGTGAAATAGCAGCAGTAATGCACTTTGCCGCTTATATCGCGGTAGGAGAATCGGTACAAAAACCAGCCCAATATTATCGCAATAACGTAGTTGGGACTCTAACCTTGTTAGAAGCTATGCTACAAGCACAAGTCAAAAAATTCGTCTTCTCTTCAACCTGTGCAATTTACGGGATGCCTCAAGAAGTCCCCATGACAGAAAATCACCCCCGTAACCCCCTAAGTCCTTACGCTAGTAGTAAGAATATGGTAGAACAGATTCTAACGGATTTAGATATTGCTTATGGCTTAAAATCAGTAGCTTTTCGCTATTTTAACGCTTCAGGAGCAGATCCCAGCGGTTTATTAGGAGAAGATCACCAACCCGAAACTCATTTAATTCCTTTAGCTTTATTAACAGCTTTACAAAAACGTTCCTCTCTATCTATTTTTGGTACAGATTACCCCACCGAAGACGGTACAGCTATACGAGATTATATCCACGTTAACGACTTAGCTAGTGCTCACGTTTTGGGCTTAGAATATCTCTTAAATGGTGGAAACAGTGAGGTATTTAATCTAGGTAATGGTAATGGTTTTTCTGTACGAGAAGTAATCGAAACCGCTAAAGGGGTAACCCAACGGGATATACCAGTGATTGAAAGCGATCGCCGTGCAGGTGATGCACCAATTCTGATTGGTAGTAGCGCCAAAGCCCGTGATCTTCTCGGTTGGAATCCCCAATACCCTGATTTAAGTACAATTGTAACTCATGCGTGGCAATGGCATCAGCGCCGACACGGTAACCAGTAGATAAAATGACTAAAGCAGTAGTTTTACTCTCAGGAGGTTTAGACTCAGCAACAGCAGCAGCGATCGCCCTTAAAGCAGGTTATCAAGCGATCGCCCTATCCTTTAGATATGGACAACGTCACCATAAAGAATTACTAGCAGCTCAAAAAATAGCCCAAATCCTGGGCATAACCGAACATTACACCATAGACGTTAATTTAGCCCAATGGGGTGGATCAGCTTTAACCGATAATCAACAAGATTTACCCCAAGATGGAGTCAAACCAGGGATAATCCCCACAACTTATGTACCAGGAAGGAATACGGTATTTATAGCCATCGCCCTGTCTCTAGCAGAAGCTAAACAAGCAGAAGCTATTTACTTAGGAATTAACGCGGTAGATTACTCAGGTTATCCCGATTGTCGCCCAGAATATCTCGAAGCTTATCAACGTTTAGCTAATCTCTCCTCTAAAGTAGGTATCGAAGCAAAAGCGCCACAATTAATCGCCCCCCTAGTAGAGTTAAGCAAAGTAGAAATAGTCCATCAGGCGATCGCACTTGGTGTACCTATTTCCGAAACTTGGTCTTGTTATCAAGGTGATCCAGAACCCTGTGGCTTGTGTGATTCCTGTCGTATTCGAGATGAAGCTTTAATCAAAGCAGGTTATCCCGAGTTAGCTACTGCAAAAGGGAATAGGGGGAGATGGGGAGATCGAGAGACGGGGAGAGGGAATAACCCCTAAAACCTATATAGCTAGAGAAAAATTAAGCTAAACTTTACTATTTTTAACAGAAATCAATAAAAAGACTCAAACCTAGAGATAGTGAGCCTTTGAATATGTAAAAGATTTGTAATAAATAGCGGGTTTTGACTCTAATTCAGTTAAAATCAAGGTTTCAGCGATCCATAAGGGTCAGACTTTGATTAGAATATTGCAGTTAAACACAGAGTTGATCGCAGTTTCAGCGATTTAGACTCAAAAATTAAACAGGAGATGACAAAATGAACAAAGGTGAATTAGTCGATCAAGTTGCTAAAATGGCATCAGTAAGCAAAAAAAATGCCGATGCAGTCATTACAGCAACCTTTGAAGCCATTATGGAAGCAGTTTCCGAAGGGGATAAAGTAACTCTAGTTGGATTTGGTTCTTTTGAACGCAGAGAACGCAAAGCCAGAGAAGGTCGTAACCCCAAAACTGGTGAAAAAATGGATATACCAGCTACTCAAGTTCCCGCCTTTTCTGCGGGTAAACAATTCAGAGAAAAAGTAGCCCCACCCAAAGACTAGTAATTAATCAATAACTAATGTGAGAAGACCAAATCATGGAGGAAATTTAAACTGGGCAAGTAATATAGCAAATTGCCCACCCTCTTTGATTTTGGATTTTTCCGCTAGTATTAATCCCCTAGGACCTCCTCTGAGTGTACTTAGGGCGATCGCCTCTGATCTAGACAGTATTAAAGCTTATCCTGATCCAAATTATCCAGAATTAAAACAGGTCTTAGCACAATGGCATCAAATACCATCTGAATATATCTTACCTGGTAATGGTTCAGCAGAATTACTCACCTGGGCGGCTTGGGAATTAAGTCAATTAACTAGTACTTATGTACTAACTCCCGCTTTTGGGGACTATTGGCGGGCTTTAACAACTTTTGGAGTTAAAATTAATACCTGTCCTCTAGATTTAGTAACCGAAAATTGGACAATAAACACTATTTCTCCCCAATCTGAAGGTCTGATCATTACTAATCCTCATAATCCCACCGGTAAGTTATTCTCTCGTGAAACCCTTTTACCCTATCTCGATAACTTCGGTTTAGTAGTAGTGGATGAAGCTTTTATGGATTTCTTACCACCCTCTCAATCTCAAACTTTGATAGATTGGGTACAAGATTACCCTAATTTGGTAATTCTACGTTCTTTGACCAAGTTTTATAGTCTAGCAGGATTGCGCATAGGATACGCGATCGCTAATCCCGAACGTATTCAACGTTGGCAACAATGGCGCGATCCTTGGACAGTAAACAGTCTAGCTATTACGGCTACAATCGCCGCTTTAAAAGATACCTTGTTTCAACAACAGACATGGAATTGGTTAACAACTTCTCGTCAACAACTATTTACCGCTATTGCATCTTTACCTCAATTTCAACCCCTAGGGAGTCTAGCTAATTTTCTTCTCGTCAAAACCTCTCTACCTGGTTCACAATTGCAACAAAAACTACTCCTACAAGATAAAATCTTCATTCGTGATTGTCTGAGTTTTCCAGAATTAGGAGAAGATTACTTCCGCGTAGCCATACTCTCTCCTGAGTCAAATAACAGATTAGTTACGGCTTTATCCCAATGTCAGTAGAATACGATTTAGTGATTATTGGCAATACCCCAGAGGCTTTATTTGCAGCTTCTGAAGCGACTAAATTTCCTGGACGTATAGCTTTAGTATTGTATAACAATTTAGATGATCTCTGGTTGAATAGACACCTCTATCAATTGAGTTACCCCTTTAACCCTGATTTAGGCAAAGAATTACGCCTACAAGGAGAAAATACCCTAAGTATCTTAGCAGCCCAAGGAGTAGATATTGTCACAGGACAAGCAGAATTTGTCCGCTTACCCTCTCTAGCTGTAGTGGTAGAAGAACGAAAATTGCGATCGCATAGCTATTTACTCGCTACAGGATCTCAACCTTGTTTACCCTCTCTAGATGGTTTAGAAAACACCAAATATCTAACCAGTCTTTCTCTATGGCAACAACAAAACTGGAGTCAACTTCCTGAGCAATTAACCATTATCGGTGATAGTATCAACACCATAGAATTAGCTCAATTATTACATCAACGAGGTAAACAAGTTAATCTAATCACTAAATCTGCACAAATTATCCCTCAAGCAGATTCTGAAGCCTCAAGAATTTTACAAGCTATTTTGGAAAGTCAAGGAATCAAAATCTATAATGCTTCTCCACCCTCCCAAATTAGGGAAATAGAAGGTAAACCCTGGTTACAAGCGGGAAATCAAGCGATCGAAACTGAACAAGTCTTAGTAACTCCCATGGGAAATCCCAATATCAACGGTTTAAATTTAACTAGCGTAGGGGTTAACCTTAGCCAAGATAAAATTAAAGTCAATCCCTATCTCCAAACCGATAACCGTCGTATCTATGCTTGTGGAGAGTTGATAACCACTGAACCCTCTGTACAATTGGCTCAATATCAAGCTAAAATAGCTGTGGGTAATGCTCTAGGTTGGAGGCGATCTCCCTGTCAAACACAAACTATCCCCTCTATAGTCTTTACCCACCCCCCCCTAGCTAGAGTTGGTTTGACTGAAACAGCAGCTAGAGAAATTTATGGTAAAAAGATTGACATTTTACACAATTATTATCACAATATAGACTTAGCTCAAATACAAGATAAAACGAGTGGATTAGTCAAACTGGTTGTAACAACCAATGGACAAATTCTCGGGGCTGATTTAGTGGGATTTGCAGCAGGAGAAATGATTGGGGCGATCGCTACCGCTATGGAAGCTAACATTAAACTCTCTCAATTTGCGTTTAAATTTCCTTACTTAACCCTAGGAGAAATTCTCCATAAAACTGCTTTAGATTGGTCAACCCAAAAAAGTCATAAAACTAAAAAATCTCCCCTTTTAACAACTTTATTAACTTGGCGACGTTCCTGGTTTTCCTAAGCAATGCAAGCATTATTTATTGTTTTTGAAGGTATAGATAGTTCGGGAAAATCTACTCAAGCTAAACTATTACAAGATTATTATTTATCTGTTAATCAACCTGCTATACTTAGTCCTGAACCTACCGATGGACCTATTGGTCAATTTATCAGAAATATTCTCCATCAGCAAATTAATCTAGAACAAAATCAGGATAATTTTGAGCAACAAATGTCTTATTTGTTCGCAGCTGATAGATATTATCATCTCTACAACCAAACATCAGGAGTTTTTACACTCCTCCAACAGCAAATAACTATTATCAGTACTCGTTATTACTTCTCTTCTTTAGCTTATCATGGTCATTCTCTCAAAATTCAGGAATTAGTTAAAAGACTTAATCAAGATTTTCCTCAACCTGATTTACTAATTTATTTAGATATTCCTCTAGAAGTTTCTTTAGCTAGACTTCAAGATAAATCTCAAAAAGATGTTTATGAAAATAAGCAAAAATTAAACAAAGTCCAAGCCAATTATCAACAAATAGTTCAAGAATATTCGGGATTAAAATTAGTAATAGACGCTAGAAAAAGTCAAGAAGAAATTCATCAGCAAATTGTGCATTTTATCGAAAAAAATTTTTCTTAATTATGAATAATGATGAACTCAACTCCTTACTAAATGATTTTGAACGTTTTCTCAAAGAAGCTAATACCTCTTTATTAAATAACGAAAAACATCGAGAAATATTGCTAAGAATACATCAATACCTTAGCTATATGCAGCAACAACCACAACCAGAAGATAGAGTAGAAAAACTAGCGAGAGTCATTAGTGAAGCGGTAGTTAATAAAATACCTACTCTAGAAATTGCTGAATCAATAGAGGATTTAAAACAAGAAATCAACCAATTAAAGCAACTATTACTAAATCAATCAACCACAGAAATCCCTACACCTGCAATACTAGAATCGTCTCCCCCAAAAGAATCAACTAAAATTAATAGTCTTATAGACTTATTACAGGTAAAATCAAAACGTGATATCTGGTATTTAGGTTTAGATTTTGGTACTCTAGGTATAGCAGCAGTTTTACTTAATCTTAACCAACAACAACAATATCCTCTTTATTGGTCAATTAAAAATCTCGACGGATTAGTAACCCAACAATCCCGTTATCCTAGCTTAATTTATCGTTCAACTATTAACAATTTTTTAATACTAGCAGGAGAAGGATTCCCTCAAGATACAGATATTGTTATTGATAATTATAAATGTTATTTAGATTGGGTAATAGATATAGAATCAGAATTACTCCAAAATTTAGCAGAATTATTACCTAAATTATTGTCTCAATTATATTTAGCAACAACACCAGATTTATCTGATGTAGATGTTAAACAAGCATTAGGACAATTACAGGGTATCATAGTTAGTTTTCCGAGTAATTGGAGTGATACTTATAAATTTAATTTGCGGGAAAGCATTTTAAAAACTCATTTAGTCGAAGAATCAGGAGAAATATTTTTTCTAGAAGAAGCTATAGCTAGTCTATTGGGAAGATATGGAGATAATAGGTTAACGTCTGGTTGGACATTAGTAATTAATGGGGGTAATTCTACCACAGAAATAGCCCTAGTTAATCTTCCCGAATCTTGGCAAAATTTGTCTGAGCATGATTTTAGTCTAACTAGTATATCCTATGGTCAACGTGCATTAGAACAAGATATTTTTAGTCAGTTTATCTATCCTATTTATAGTAGAGAAATACCACCTATTGATAGTGAATTACCCACACCTGGTAAAGTAGCTTCACTGAATCGTTATCAATTAGATCAATATTTACAAACTTATCCTTTTGCTTATTCTTTTTTAGAAGCAGCTAGATTAATTAGTTTAATGTTGCAAGACCAAGAAGTCTTTAATCTTCCTCTAGGGGGTTATAATTGTTTAGCTAGGAGTCAAGATTTACAAGAAATTATTCTCAAACCATTTTTAAGTAATTTAGAACAACTTCTACAACAGTTATTGACTGAGAAAAATATTAGCAACAGAGAAATTAAACAAGTTGTCGCTAATGGTGGGTTAATCTTAGGAATAAAAAACCATCTCTTGACTTGGTTAGCAGGAAAATTCCCCCAAGCTCAGGTTATGATAGATACAGAAGCAGAAAATAGTATTAGAGTAGCTCGTGGTTTAGCTTATTTACCCTTATTCCCTCAAGTTTTAGCTAAATCTCGACATCAGTATAGTGATTATTTCCTGCTAAAAGAGTTATTAAATACCCTTCCTCAAGAGTTGTTTACTATAGAAGAATTAATCCAACAGTTAGCTACTCGGGGTATTAATACGCGGGTTTGTCTCAAACGTTTACTCGCTTTACTTCAAGGTCAATTTCCTTCTGGTATAATAGTTACGAGTTTTTCTGGTAAAAAATCTTTGATTTTATCGGAACAACAAGGTTATTATCGTACTAATACCCCCTTATGTGATCATCTCAAAGAATTACTAGCAAAACTCTTCTCTCAAACTATACAGCAAGCTTCTGAACCATTGCTGATTAATCTTCCTTTAACCAATGAATCTTCCTAACTCGATTACCCTGTCTCGTCTTTTGGGAATACCCTTTATTATCTATTTCCTCCATGATCCTACTTCAAGCGATCCGCAGGATCTCGCTACGCGAGCACGCTATTTTGCTTTGGCTATTTTTTTAGTTACCGCAGCTACTGATTGGTTAGATGGTTATTTAGCTCGTAAATTGAATCAAGTAACGGAATTGGGTAAATTTTTAGATCCTTTGGTGGATAAACTACTAGTGATCGCACCCTTGTTAGCCTTAGTAGAGTTAAATCAAATTCCCGCTTGGGGAGTATTTTTAATTATCGGTAGAGAAATAGCGATCGCCGGGTGGAGAGTTAACCCCCAACTCAGTAATAGTAATCAGATTAGTGGTGCTAGTATCTGGGGTAAATTGAAAACAGTAACTCAAATTGGGGCGATCGCCCTATTAATCGCACCTTTACCTATATTTTGGTCTAATCTGGCGATCGTTGTTTTTTGGCTTGCTGTAGCTTTAACCCTGATTTCTGGATTACTTTACTTACAAGATTTCCATTTAGCTAAATAATAATTTGCTAAAGCAGCACAATTTAGCTATATTGATTATAGAAAAAATTTAACCAATGATAATTTATGCTTAAAGAACTGTTTTGCCTTGACCCTGATTATTTAGATGATTTAGCAACCCAATATAGAGACAGTTATGCTAATGCTATTCCTTTTCCTCATATTGTGATTGATAATTTTCTTCCCGAAGTAATACTAGAACAAATATTAGAAGAATTTCCTAAACCTGGAGAAGTTAATTGGCAAAGTTTTAATAATAAATCAGAAAAGAAATTGGCTTCAACTTCTGAACTACAAATGGGAGAAGCGACCCGTCTTTTACTTTATCAACTCAATTCATCTACCTTTCTTAATTTTTTAGAACAATTAACGGGTATTGAAGGACTTATTCCTGATCCTCATTTTGTTGGTGGTGGTCTTCATCAAATAGAAAGAGGAGGATATTTAAAACTTCATGCTGATTTTAACATTTATGAACGATTGAAGTTAGATCGTCGTCTAAATCTTTTACTTTATCTCAACAAAGACTGGTCTGAAGAATATGGTGGTCATTTACAACTCTGGGATAGAGACATGAAAACTTGTTACCAAAAAATTCTGCCCATATTTAATCGTTGTGTTATTTTTAGTACAACTGACTTTTCTTATCATGGACATCCTGATCCCTTAACTTGTCCTGAAACAAGAACTCGCAGGTCATTAGCACTTTATTATTATAGTAATGGTCGTCCAACAGAAGAGGTTTCCGAAGGTCATACAACTATCTTTAAAGCGAGAGATAATGAGGAAATAGAAACAGAAAAAACATCTCAACAATTTATCAAAAAACTAATACCTCCTATTGTTTTCGATCTAAAAAACATGATCCTTAAAAAATAGAAATTAATAAAGTGGTGAGTCATTTTTTTACCCACCAGCTTTTAAGCTATAGCACTGAATCTAATTCTACATAAGTAGCAATTTGATCATAATCATTAAAAGCACTAGGATAGTCATAGAATAAAGAAAACTTTTGAAATAACACTAACCAAAAAAAGGGTAAACTATCAACTAAATATCTTTTCCAAAGACGTTTAGGTTCACTCAATAAGCGATACAACCATTCTAAACCTATATTACTAATCCATTTTGGTGATCTAGGTTTAACACCTGCTTCAAAATCAATAGTTGCACCAATGGCAAAAAAAGTTTTAACATTAGAAAGTTGCTCAGAGTATTTAAGTAACCATTTTTCTTGTTTAGGCGCACCCACACCTATAGCTAACACATTAGCTCCTGAATCATTAATGCTTTTAATAATTTTTTCACATTCAGCTTGATTATTTTCAAAACCAAAACTAGGAGAATAAGCTTCAACTACAATATCTCTGCCTACTTTTTGATTAATTATCTCTTTAGCTTTTTGAGCAACTCCTTCTTGTGCTCCTAATAGATATATTTTGATATTTTCATTATCTTTATTATAGTTATAAAAAGCTGGAAATAAATCAGAACCAGAGATTTTTTCCTTAACAGGAGTTCCTAGAAACTTAAAAGTATATTCCAATATTTTACTATCACACAACCTATAATTAGAGATTTTATAAGCTTTCCATAAAGATGGTTCTCGACGTAATTTGATTAGATAATCCACATTGGGAGTAACCACAAAGCCACCACCTTGAGTTAACTTTTCTAAAAGTTCAATCAGGGAAATATTATCTATATAAATGTTTAGTAAATTCACTGTGTTCATGACAACTATTTTTGTCCTACTTTCTCTGGTATTTTCTCTACATATTTAGTTTTAGGCACATTTTTTCCTCCAGTGATACTTAAATCCTCTTGAGTATTTAGGATTAATCCCGTGAGTGAGCCAACCATTACCCAACCAACGACAGTTAAATGATAATTCAATAAATTATCCAACATAAATAAAGGTAAAAGAACAGCAAAAACTGCTGCACTACCAACCCGAGGATAAAACCAAGTTCTTACGGGGTGACGTAGATAGGGAAATAATAAAGAAGGTAGTAACATGGATAGAGCTATACTAACAATACCTATAACACCTTTAGTACCAAAAACAATAATCCAAAGACTATCTGTAATAGACACATCTTGAAAAATTCCGTAGTTATTTTCTTCAAAGACTCTACTACGTCCCCATCCTCCCCAACCAAACCAAAATTGTTCCCTGGCTTTATCTATGAGCAGTATTTCTTCATCTATACGAAACTCTAGAGATCCTATTCTGTCTGGAGAGGCAAAGTTGCTTAGAAACTCTAAGACTGGTAATACTAGAGTAGGTTTATCCAAATTACCTTGAATAGCAATATATAGATAAGTAATTATCCCAATTATTAATAACAAAAAAGGCCAGATAGATTTGCGCCATTTAGCAAAAGCTAAAATTACTAATCCATAGGCAAAAAGAAGGTAAGCACCTGTGGAACGAACCAAAATAAGCGTAAAAACCAACACAGGTACTATATAGACTAAGTCAAACCCCCAGATTTCTCCCACCGCTTTTGATTGCCATAACCAAACCGCTATAAGTGTAGCTGTCATCATAAATAGTCCTACAGCTAAACCATGATTCATAAATACCATGGGGCGATATCCTCCCAGACGAATAGCTTGCGTAATACCGCTACCATGAGGAAAGTAACCATAAATCATGCGGTGTAGTTGCGGACTCATCAGCACTTCATAAAGACAAAAAGGTACATAAACCAAGCCCCCCTTAACGATTGCTACTGCTAGATTTCTGATACTATCTAAGTTATTAAAATAGACACGTCCTACTAGATAGGGTACTCCGTATAGCCACACCATCCTGAGGCTTTCATTAACACCATCGTAAATCCCTAAATCATTACGTACAGAAGCGAAAATACTGCTGATGCAAAAAATGAGTATAGGTACGTCTAACCACCAGGGTTCTAAGCGAGTCAACCACTTAGTATCATAGATAAATAATCCAATAATAATCGGGTAAACTACTGCAGTTTCACTATCATAATTGGGAATAAGAGGTAAGTTAAATAACACTCTCGTAGGTAAAAACAATATTCCTACGATTAAGGTGATTAAAATTGCTTTTCTAGGGGGATAACACCTAAAAAAGTTAACGGCTATAGGTAGCCAGAGTAATAAAACTGCTTTGGCAATTAAAGTCATAAATTATCCTATCAATAAGTAGCGACAAACCCTAAAATAGGTAAGTTGAAAGAATTTATTTTTGTGAAAGCTTGTCTGACTATAGATTGAGAAGTGCTCTTGAGCCTTACAACCATTAATATACCATCAGTATTGCTGGTTAAACAACTAATATCAGAAGATTCCAAAAACATTGGGGTGTTGTAAATAACTAAATCATATTGTCTAGCTAGTGAATTCATTAATTCCTTAAACTGATTAGAGGATAAATTAATATTAATTCCTTCTCCCGTAGTACCAGTGGGTAAAATTGATAAATTGGGATTTAATTCTGTTTGTTGAATCAGAGAATCAGCTTTAAGGGAATAAGTGAGCAATTCTGCTAAACCTTTTTCATTATTGATAGAGAAATATTTGTGAATAGCAGGTTGAGCAAAATTAGTATCTACTACTAAAACTTTTTGTCCTGCTTCTGCAGCCATTTTAGCTAAACTAGCGGTAACAAAAGCTTGACCATCTCCTGGCTCTACTGCACACATTGCTAAAGAATTAAGTGATTTTTCTTTAGATTTAAAATAGATTTCTGTGTATAAAGCTTTAGTAGCTTCTATAGCTTGAGGATCATTGAGTAAATCACTTATTTCTGTCTCTTCTGTTGTTTCTTGACTATTGAGAATTGGTAAGGGAATTTTTCCTAAAATCGGCAAATTATAATTTAACAGTAAATCTGCCTCTTTGTTATAGGTATTTTTCATTTTTTCTAGAACGGTAGCCAACAACATCCCTAGTAATAAACCACCAACTACACCTGCCATTACTCTTTTTTCTGATATTTGAGATTCTAGCGGTGAACCATCTATATTGTGAGAAATAATTTCAGGAGGTGAGATGAGTTCCCAAGGTTGTTCTTGTTGTGCTCCTGCAACGTTTAATCTTTCTCTTTCTAAGGTTAGTTGATTGAGAGTATTAGTGGTCAACACAAGTTGCCTTTGTAACTCACTATAATCTTTAATTACTTGAGTAATTCCTAGGAGTTGTTGTTCAACTTGTTGCTGAGTTGCTGATAAAGATTGATAGCGTGACTCTAGTACCTCGATTTGAGTTTGGGTATTTAGCATTTGTGCCATTAAACTATCTGTAGTTTCATTTTGTAAAGACAAGATATTAGAGTCACTAGTAATACCGAGATTATACTTGATGAGCATATCTTCTTTTCTCTGTTCAACGAGATTGAATACAAAAGAACGTCTTTCTTGTAAAGTGGTTAACATTGGACTACCTTCGCTAAAACGAGCTGATTGAGCTGTAATAGCATTATCTAACTCTCTAAGTTGTAGTTGTAATTCTTGCAAAGTTTGCAAATCCGTTTGGAATTCATTATCTTTGCGCAGCTGCATGAATAACATCACTTCGTCAACGGTTAAACCAACTTGATTACTGAGATTATTTAAAATTCCTGTTAATTCTTTGATACTGCCTTCAACCTCTCGCATTTGGGCTTGTAATTGATTATTGCGCAAGAATAATTCTTGACCTTTTTGCTCAGGACTAATCAATTGGTGTTGCTTTTGAATATCTTGTTGCTGAGTTTGAATTTCCGAAATTTTTCCCTGAATGTCGGGAACTTGATTATCAATAAAAGATACACCTGCTTGAATAGTATTCTGTCTTTCCGCTAAACTATATTCAAGAAAGGTTTCTGCTGTAGCCTCAAGAACCCGCAACACTTCCCGAGGATTGCGACCTGCATAACGAACCGAAATAATCTTAGTCTGGTCAAAACGACTTACTCCGGCTTGAAGTCTTTGTGCGCTTAGGTTTCTTCTCAAATTGGTAGTGATAGCATCAGGGGAACTACCAGGAAATTCAGCGGTTAATCTCTCTGCTATAGCATTAAGCATTACAGGACTTCTTAAAATTTCTAACTGGGTTGGATAGTCAACCCTATCTCCTGGATTTCGTCCACCAGTAATCAGAGCAGTAGGATCGCTGAAGCGATCGTTGCTAGCTGGCTCTACTAGAATATTAAATTTTCCCACATAGGGAGATTCTCTTCTGGAAAACCAGCCGATTGACCCGCCTATCAGCATCAATAATAATACGATAGGCCAATTACGCTTAAAAATGTTAAAGACTAATTTGACAGAGTTATCTACTTGAGTCTTCCGAGAAATGGACTGTTTTATTTCTTCATCGGGGATTTGGGCTAGTTCTACGTTCATAAGTTTTATCTATAATCTCTTAAAGTTATCCGATCCTATCACAACAGTTTAAGACTTTTAATGCCTTGATTTGCTTTAAGTGCCATATTAACAAATTTAGTTGCTCTGTTTGGGTTGATTATGTCAGACTAGATTCGCACATAGCAATATTGCCTTTAAAGTGAGAAAATACCGAGTTTTAAAGGGTTATTCCCTGTTAGATCGCTACATTGTTACTGAAATAAGCTTAATTTTCCTATTTGGTCTAGGTATATTAGCATCTTTGGGTGTAGCAATTGGAACTCTATCAGATTTAAGTCATAAAGTTGTTGAATTTGATTTACCATTACATCTAGCTTTTCAAGTCTTACTTTGGAAAATTCCTGAGTTTGTCGCTTATGCTTTACCCATTTCTCTGTTACTAGCTACTTTGGTTAGTTATGGACGTTTTAGTAGTGACAGCGAGTTGATCGCTTGGCGTAGTTGTGGGATTAGTATTTATCGTCTTGTAGCGCCAGCTATCATTTTTAGTCTCATCATTGCTTTGGTGACTCTGATTTTTAATGAGTTAGTAGTACCTTCAGCTAATTATCAAGCTGCACAAATTATCGAAACTTTTATACCTGAAGAAAAAAAATTTACTCAAGAACAAGATATTTTTTACCCTCAATATGAAGATATTAATCAAAAACAAAGCATAACAAGTTTATTCTATGCTCAAGCATTTGATGGGGAATTTATGCAGGATGTGACTATTTTAATTTGGCATCAACAACAATTAAACCAAATAATTTATGCTCAGCAAGCTTTTTGGAATGAACAAGAAAAGATATGGATATTTATTGATGGTGGTATTTATCAATTAAATTATGATTATGTGACTAATAATTTTGTGAATTTTGATAATTATAAAATGTCTTTATCTTCAGCACCTCTAGAATTAGTTCAAAAAAGTCGTGATCCTTTTCAAATGAATATAGCTCAGTCTCTAGATTATTTAAGAATTATTGCTCATAGTGGAGACGAAAAAAGAATTTTAATGTTTCAAGTTCGTACTCAACAAAAAATGGCTTTTCCTTTTATTTGTTTAGTATTTGGTTTAATTGGTTCAGCTTTAGGTATTCGTCCTCAACATTTGGCTAGAGGCACAAGTTTAGGGATTACTGTTCTCATTGTTTTTTTATACTATTTGTTGGGTTTTTTAATTGGAGCATTAGGCTTGGTTGGCGTTGTTTCACCTTTTATTGCTGGTTGGTTGCCTAATATTTTAGGTTTAATTATCGGTATATTTATCCTTATCAAAAGTAATTAAACAACAACTTGTATCCTCCACCGCCCGGGTAGGTTTTTGACAATTAAATTCCGGCGGAGGTGAGACAATGTCTGGGTCAAGTAGCGTTATATGCTGGTGCAAGATCTGGGCAGATCAGGAGCGATCGCCCCTTGCTATTTCAGCAAATGTAAAGATTTATGAAGAAAATATTAAGCTCTGTTGCAAATTATTGCCCTAACATTCATGCTCTAGTAGAAGTCCGTGTTATGATTCGATCCGTAGCGTCAATTATCAAGAGGAGAAATACCTTGGCAATTAGGGTTGCTGTTATTGGCTCAGGTCCTGCGGGTTCATCCGCCGCAGAAACTTTAGTAAAAGCAGGCATAGAAACTTATTTATTTGAGAGAAAACTAGACAACGCGAAACCCTGCGGAGGAGCTATTCCTCTATGTATGGTGAGTGAATTCGATTTACCACCAGAAATCGTGGATCGCAAAGTCAGAAAAATGAAGATGATCTCACCTTCTAACGTAGAGGTGGACATCAATCTCATCAATGATGACGAATATATTGGGATGTGTCGCCGTGAAGTCTTAGATGGTTTCTTAAGAAATCGCGCCGCTTCTTTGGGAGCAAATCTAATCAACGGTACAGTGTATCAAATCGATATACCAAGTAACAACACAGACCCCTATACAATCCACTATGCTGATCACTCCTTTGGGGAAGCCCAAGGGATCATGAAAACCCTCAAAGCTGATGTAATTATCGGTGCAGATGGTGCTAACTCCAGAGTGGCAAAAGCGATCGACGCCGGAGACTACAACTACGCGATCGCCTTCCAAGAAAGAATCCGTCTTCCTGAAAACATGATGGCTTACTATGAAGACTTAGCCGAAATGTACGTAGGAACAGACGTTTCTCCTGACTTCTACGCCTGGATTTTCCCCAAATACGACCACGTCGCTGTGGGAACAGGTACAATGAAAGTCAATAAAAGTATGATCAAAGACTTACAAGCCGGGATTCGCGCTCGTGCAGCCCATAAACTAGTGGGTGGTCAAATTATCAAAGTAGAAGCCCATCCCATCCCTGAGCATCCCCGTCCTCGTCGTGTAGTAGGACGTGTAGCTCTGGTTGGAGACGCAGCAGGAACAGTTACCAAATCCTCTGGAGAAGGTATCTACTTCGCCGCTAAATCTGCTCGTATGTGTGCTGAAACTATCGTAGAAACCACTCAAAATGGTCAACGTCTTCCTACCGAAGATGATCTCAAACTTTATCTCAAACGTTGGGATAAAAGATATGGTATGACCTACCTAGTTTTAGATCTCCTCCAAAGAGTGTTCTATCGCACTGACGCTACTCGCGAAGCTTTTGTAGAAATGTGCTCAGATAAAGATGTTCAAAAACTCACTTTTGATAGCTATCTCTATAAAACTGTAGTTCCGGCTAACCCTCTAACTCAGATGAAAATTACCGCTAAAACCATTGGCTCTCTCTTACGTGGTCATGCTTTAGCTCCTTAATCTCATCATCTTAGCTATTTTTACCCCCGCTAAGCTAATCTTAGTGGGGGCTATTATTGGGAAAAAATGAAAGGAATTTGCACTCTGGCTAACGATCGCGTCTATGATCAACTCATCGCCTTACTTAACAGTATTGAAGCAACCATGGGCAAAGATTTCCCTATTTGCGTCTATCCCTACGATGATCAGATTACAGCAATTAGTACTGTCATAGCTAAACGTCCCCAAGTACAGCTATATAGTGATGCCCTAGTCATGGCAGAATGGGATAATTATATTAAAGCTATCTGGGATATTCACCCTAATGCTCGTCAACGCTGGTTACAAGCAGGTAGCACAGGATACCATCGCTTGGGCACTCATCACCGCTATTACGCTTTTGATGGTCCTTTCTCGTCTTTTCTCTACATGGATGCAGATACCCTACTTCTCTCTCCCGTTGATAGCATTTTTGCCCTTCTTGAGCAACATAATTGTATAGTTTACGATTTCCAATATAAAGATCCTTCTCACGTTTATCAGGTAGATTCTCCTCGTTTAACTTCTATCTTTGCTAGCAATCGTCTTAAAAAAGAGATTTTTTGTTCTGGTTTTTACGCTTCTAAAGGAAATTTATTCCCTCCATCCCAACGAGAATGGCTATTTAACCAATTACAAGCAGGAGATATAGAAATTCTCTACCCCATGGCACCAGATCAGACTATACTTAATTATTTAATGATGAAGTCCAATTACTCTATTTATAATCTCGCTCTTAATCTACCCACCCAAGTAAAAACCGGTAATTCTGTGACTTCTTCTCATTTTGTCCAAAAAGATATGTTACTCTATGATCACGGTCATCCCTTAACTTATTTACACTATATTGGCGTACCTTCCCAATTATTTACTAGGGTTTGTCGAGGTGAAAATCTCGATTTTCCTTATCGGGAGATCTTTTTAAGCTATCGTTATCTTTATGAACCAGAAAATAAACCTAAATTCCAGGGAAAAGCAAAACCCTATAATCAACCCCCCAATTTATGGCAAAGAATCTCTAGAAAAATTGGATTATAATTAAATATGACTAGAGGTATTTATATAGTTGCTAACGATCGCGTTGTTGAACAAGCTATTACTCTAGTTAATAGTATTCGTCTCTATGATCCTGATTTGCCGATTATTTTAATTCCCTTTAATCAAGAATATCAACAAGTAGCCAAGACTTTACAAACTAAACACCGAGTAGAACTTTTCCCTGATTTACAATTAATTGAGACATTTACTACTCAAGTCGCTACAATTTTCCCAGCAGATTTTCTTAACTTACCCAATAAAATGCGCAAATTTGTGCAATGGTTTGGACCTTTAGAAGAATTTATTTATATAGATACAGATATTGTTGTCTTTCAGCCTTTATCGACAATATTAGATTATTTAACAGAATACAACTTCCTCTGTTGTGACTATCATCATAAAAGTAAAAGATTGCAAGATATTTTCTCTCCTTTAGTAGAAGAACAAAACATTTTTAATTCAACAGAATTAAGGGATGTTTTTAATAGTGGTTTTTGGGCTTCTCAACAAGGATTATTTAGCGAAGATGAACTGTATCAATTACTAGAAGAATGTGCACAACATCCCGAATATTTTGATTTTTCTAGTAAAACTACAGACCAACCTATTCTCAATTATGTTATTTTAAAAAGTACTAAAAAGAAAATTAATTTAACTAAAAATAACCCAAAAGAACCAGGAAGCTGGGCTGGTTCTACCCATTTTGTTAATAAAGACTATATACTTTATGACCAAGAGAAAAGACTGAGATATTTACATTGGGCGGGTATAGCAATTAAACCAGGTTGTCCTTATTGGCATATCTGGAAACATTATCGTTATCTCGGTGAAAGTTTTCCTAAACAATGGTGGAATATTACTAAATATTTAAGTTTAAAATAACATGAAAATTCAAAAAATATTTGATTCAGATTTAAAAAAAAGTCTCTATCTTTCCTTATTTTGCTTCATTTGTTTTATCTGGTTAGGTGCACAAGTTTTAAATCAAGGTTTAGATGAATTTGATAATAAATTTATCGATGAACTACCAGAAGTTTTACCCAAAAACTTTATTTATTTAGCTAGATTTTTTTATTTTCTTGGTAATGCTGAAGTATCGGGAACAGTGGTTTTAGTAACTTTAATTATTTGCGCCTGGAAACGTAAATGGTTAGAAGCTAAAGTCGTAGCGATATCTTCTTTAGGGGTTTTATTGTTAATAGATTTAATCATCAAACCGTTTTTTTTTCGTCGTCGCCCTTTAGGAAGATTAGTTGATGTAGATGGTAGAAGTTTTCCTAGTGGTCACGCTACGGGCAATATTTTATTATATTTTCTGTTAGCTTATATCATCTCTGTCCAATTTCCTAAGTTACGAATTTATCTCTATCTTTTCACAACATTTCTCTTATTGATGATGGGAATATCTTCTGTTTATCTTCGGGTGCACTGGGTAACAGATATTCTAGCTGGTTATTGTCTAGGTTATATCTTATTTACTATCTCACTTATCTTTTTAAAGATATCTGATCCAAAGTATATAGCGCGTAGCGCTAGGGAATAGGGAACTCGAGAACTCCGAGACTGGGAAGAAAGTGTAGCTTTTGATACGAGTTACTGCGATCGCACTCTCCGCTCTTAATGCTAAGATAATACCAGATCCTGTTCTGAAAACATACTTATTTGTGAGGTAAGGCAAGAGGTTTTCAAGCCATTTTTGCTAAATTTTAAAAAGGGGTGAGTGAAAACCGGATTTAGTATAAATCGGATATATAGCACTAGGTGCAAGGCCATTTTGCGTTCATACATTCATGCAAAAGTAGATTAGTACTCGGTTTCATAACTTGAAAATGTCCAACACCGCGAAGTACTTCTATATCCTGATCATCTCACCCCAATATACTTGTGGGTTTGTAAACTAACTCGCCATTGAGGGTTTTTGAGGACGTAGTTATAAACGATTTTAAAGCTTTTTTTACTTTGCCATTCGGGTTGAAGATATTTAATAGCGGTGGGGGGGACTTTTTCGGATTGTAATTGAGCCCATTCTAAGTCTTCTGGGGTAGCAATTACTACTTTAAGTTCTTTAACCTCCGGATAAATACTCTGATGGGGAAGTTTATAAGGTTTAGGAGAGAAGGTTATCCAATCAAAGTTACCAGTTAAAGGATAAGCACCAGAAGTTTCTAAATGAATGGGTATTCCTATCCTAGCTAATTCGGTGGTTAAAGGTTCGAGATTGTGCATCAGTGGTTCACCACCAGTGATAATCACAATTTTCGGCTTAGTTTCGGCTACTTGTTGGGTTAGGAGTTGACAGGATAAATGGGGGTGATTGTGTTGACTCCAGGACTCTTTTTGATCGCACCAAGGACAATGTACATCACATCCTGCTAAACGAATAAAAAAAGCGTTGACACCACTCCAATAACCCTCACCTTGGAGAGAGTGAAATGTTTCGACAATGGGATAACTATTAATCATTGATCAAACGATAGAGATACTTAGATAAAGTTACAGGATCAACCCCTAATTCAGTTTTAGCAGTAGCCGCGAGAATAGCTCCCTGACTATGCCAACAAGCACCTATAGCTACAAGTTCTTCTAGTGGTTTTGCTGTGGGGTTTTGAGCTATTAATCCACCTAATAAACCCGTTAAAACGTCTCCACTACCACCCCTAGCTAATGCGGGGGAACTTTCACCAACTAGATAAACTTCTTGATGGGGAGAGGCGATCGCTGTTCTTGCACCTTTTAATAATACTATACAGTTACTTAGGTGAGCTGCTTGTCTAACTGCACTAATTCTATCACTCTCAGGATTGCTAATCTCAGGGAAAAGACGTCTAAATTCACCTAAATGGGGTGTGATAATAGTAGGGAATTGACGTTGAGACAGAGTATTAATTAACTTGTCTTGGGCAATAATATTGAGAGCATCAGCATCGAGGATGAGGGGAGAATTTACCTCGTATAGTAAGGATTTTACTAAAGAAGATACAGCAACGGTTAAACCAGGTCCACAGGCGATCGCCTGATACTTAGCTAAGTCAACGGGTAGAGAAGCGATCGCCCCTGAGTGGGTTTCTGGACAACCAATTACTAAAGCTTCGGGAAGATGGTTTAAGACTATGGGTTTAATAGACTCAGGCACGGCAATAGACAACATCCCTACACCTGTAGCTCTTGCCCCTAAACCGCTGAGTATAGCAGCACCAACATAACTTTGAGAACCACAAATCAATAATAAATGTCCCTGTTGATACTTATGAGTTAACAGATGACGGGGTTGAGAGAGATACTCTTTAGCAGTAGTTTTATCTAACTGTTGGACTTTAGGGGTATCTCCCAAGACTTGATTAATCAGTTGGGGAGGGATACCAAAATCAATCAGAGTAGTTTGACCGAGATAGGGTAAAGCTTGGTCTTGAAAAAAAGCTTGTTTCCATAAACCCAAACAAAAAGTTTGACTAGCTTTAATAGCTGTACCCAATACCTCTCCTGAATCGGTATGGATACCAGAGGGAAGGTCAATACTAACTACTGGTTGACTCCATTGATTAATCAAGTTAACTTGTTTAACTAACTCACCACCGAGAGTACGGGTTAAACCAAAACCAAACCAAGCGTCAATTAATAAATCTGTGTTTTGTAAATCCTCAAGTTCTGCAACAACTGGTATATTTAATAACTCTTGGGCGTATTGCCAATGTTGACGGGTTAAATCTTTAGCCTGATTGAAAGGAGAATAGAGTTTAACTTGGTAACCTGCTAAGTGTAACTCACGAGCTACCACTAACCCATCTCCTCCATTATGACCAGGACCAACTAATACTCCCACCTGTTGATATTCACTGACAGGATAGAGTTGCTGTACCTGATTAGCCACTAATAGGGCAGCCTTTTCCATTAAAGCAGGTATAGGCATACCCTTAGCGAAGATTTCCGCCTCAATTTGCTGCATTTGGGCAGCTGTGACTATAATTTGGTCTTTTCTAACCATGCTAAAATCAAGTCGTTAACTATTTCTGGTTTTTCATCGTGAGGACAATGACCGGCTTGTGGGATGGTTTTAAATTCTGTGTTTAACCCTTGTGTCACTCTTTGTTGATAGATTTTAGCACCTTGAATCGGTGTCCAGGGATCTGCTTCTCCCCATAAGACTAATAATGGTTGAGTTACTTGTGGTAATAAGGTACTTGGTGGAGGTCCAGGAGGTGCGGTTAATACTGAAGCGAATACCTTTTGAGCGTTAGGATCACAGGAGGGTTGATATAGCATCTCCACTAATTCTTCTGTCACCGCTTGTTTATCTTTATATACCTGATAGAGGGTACTTTTGATGCGGTTTTTTTGTCGAACTCGATCAAAGATAAATTTACCCGTCACAGGAGAACTAACTAATTTAGTAAAAGCAGTCATAATCAATCCTAGGGGAAAATTTAATTCTTCGGGACGATGGTTTAAACCTCCTGCTGCGTTTATAATTACTCCTGCTTTACTAATCTCGGGATTGTTCGCTAACAACATCAGGGTTAGTAACCCTCCGATGGAATTACCGATAAAAATCGTTGGTTCTTGAATTTTGGCTTGTTGAAACTCTCTAATTTGTCTTTGCCATAATTCTAAGTCATAGTCTAGTATTGGTTTATCCGAATCCCCAAATCCTAGTAAGTCTAAGGCAAAAACTCGATAACCTTTAGCCGCTAAGATAGGGATATTTTTGCGCCAATGACCTAAACAAGCACCAAAACCATGAATCAAGACTACTGGTTTTCCTACTCCTTGTTCAGTATAGGTTATTTGGTGCTCTCCCCATTGCCAGGTTGATTTTACGATGTTGTCAGACCCAATTAGTTCAGTTGTCATCTTTAGTCATTAAATAATTGCTTATTTTTAGTTTACACAACTTAACAAAATACATAAAGAGTTGATATATATTAAGATTATCTAGAGCAATTTTAGCTAAATCTTTATGAACCCCAATCTTACTATAGTTATTTCTCGACTCAATAGCTCAGATAATGTCATTTTTGCTGTTTGGGTAATTGATTCACCTCTACCAGAAGGTTTTACCCATCATCATTTAGCCTGGTCTCCAGAATTGACTACCATTTGGTTAGCTTGGCAAGAAATGTTTTCACCAGGACAACGGTATAATATTACCGGCGTGGAAAATACTCCTTTTGAGGAGTTAAACCTTTTACCGAATCATAAAACTCCTTATAGCACTAGATTGATGCAGCAATTCGGAGTAAATCTCTGGGAATGGTTGTGGAGTGGGGATATTCGACGTAGTTTAGAACAAAATCAATCTTTTGCTTTAGGGTTACAAGCTAGTTTACGGATTCGTCTAGATATTCGCGATCCCGATTTGATTCCTATCCCCTGGGAGATTATGCTACCTAGTACATCTAGACCTGCTATATCGGTAAATCAGCAGATTTTGTTTAGTAGGATTAGTAGTGATGTGGGTATCTTAAGATTAAAGGATAAAATACCCGAAAAACTGAAAATTTTGTTAGTTTTGGGTGAAAAAGAAACTTTTTCTCTTCAGGAAGACGAAGCAGAAATCCTCAAAAACATTTTTCAAGCAGCATCTTCAACCGCTGAAATAGATATATTACTACAACCAAGTACAAAAAAATTAATCAGAACTTTAGATAATGGCGATTATAATCTATTTTTCTATGGTGGTCATGGAGAAAAAACTCCCGAGGGAGGCTTGTTATACCTCAGAAGTGACACTACGATTAATGGTATTGAATTAGCTCAAGTTTTGGTACGTAACCAGGTTACCTTAACTGTGTTTAACGCTTGTTGGAGTGCTCAACCTGATCAAGAAGAAGGGGTGATGATTGAGCGCAGTAGTCTAGCAGAAGTTTTATTACATTATGGCATACCAGCGGTATTAGGTATGCGAGATACTATCACTAATGAGGAGGCTTTAACTTTTATTGAGGCTTTTAGTGGGGCGATCGCCATAGGAAAGACGATTGATGAGGGAGTCAGAATAGCCAGACAGCAATTACTGACTATCTATAAATTTAATCAACCCACTTGGACTCTTCCTATCCTCTATCTGCACCCTCAATTTGATGGAGTGATACTCAAACCCCCCGTAGAGACGACTATTTTACCATCTGCACCATTGGCTTATTTATGTTTATTAGAGGGAGAAAGGACTACCTGGAAAATTCAAGGTCTAATTAGGATTGGACGTCATCCCGTCGGTAGAAGTGGTGAGACTAATGATGTAGTGATTACAGAACCCTGGATTAGTTCAGAACACGCCTTAATCATACATCGAGAGAATGACGATGGTTCTCACTATGTTCTTAAAGATATTTCTCGTTACGGAACTTATGTCAACATTTCTGGTGAATGGGAATTATTTCACCATCAAGATATACCCCTACAACATGGCACAAAAATCCGTTTTGGAGCGATTAATGGTCAAATTTTAGAATTTAGATTAGAAAATCCCAACATATATTGACAAAAAGCTATTTATATGATAGATAAAAACCAAATAAACTCGCAAAAACAATTTAGTCAAAATGTAAAAATTACCTTAAGATTAACAAGTAAGAGAATTAAATTTCTGCACAAGTAAAAGACAAAAGATAAGAATAATTTTAGGAGGAAACATATGGCGCTAGTACCAATGCGGTTACTTTTAGATCACGCAGCAGAAAACGACTACGGGATACCTGCTTATAATGTTAACAACATGGAGCAAATCCAATCAATCATGCGAGCAGCTGCAGAGTCTGATAGTCCCGTAATCTTACAGGCTTCTCGTGGTGCTCGTAGTTATGCAGGTGAAAATTTCCTCCGTCACTTAATTTTAGCAGCGGTAGAAACTTATCCCCATATTCCCATCGCTATGCACCAAGACCACGGTAATAGCCCTGCTACTTGCTATTCGGCAATTCGTAACGGCTTTACCAGCGTTATGATGGATGGTTCATTAGAAGCAGATGCCAAAACCCCCGCTAGCTTTGAGTACAACGTAGCTGTAACCGCAGAAGTAGTAAAAGTAGCTCACTCCATCGGTGTCAGTGTAGAAGGTGAATTAGGTTGTCTAGGCTCTCTTGAAACCATGAAAGGTGACAAAGAAGATGGACACGGTGCAGAAGGAGTTTTAACCAGAGAACAACTTCTCACCGATCCTGATGAGGCTGTTCAATTCGTAGAAGCAACTCAAGTAGATGCTCTAGCAGTAGCGATCGGTACAAGTCATGGTGCTTATAAATTTAGCCGTAAACCTACAGGAGAAATTCTCGCTATTAGCCGTATCGAAGAAATCCACCGTCGTCTTCCTAATACTCACTTAGTAATGCACGGTTCTTCTTCTGTACCTCAAGACTTAATCGACTTAATTAACAAGTACGGTGGTAGTATTCCTGAAACTTATGGAGTCCCTATCGAAGAAATCCAAAAAGGTATCAAGAGTGGAGTACGTAAAGTTAATATCGATACCGATAACCGTCTAGCGATTACAGCAGCTATTCGTGAAGCAGCAGCGAAAGATCCTTCTAACTTTGATCCTCGCCACTTCCTCAAGCCTTCTATTACCTATATGCAAAAAGTATGTCTAGAACGTTATGAAGCGTTTGGAACTGCAGGTAATGCTAGCAAAATCAAACAACTTGGTGTTGATGAATATGCAGCTAAATACGCTAAAGGTGAACTAGCTGCTACCAGCAAAAAAGTAGTAACCGCATAGAATCACTACCTCTGTTTTACTTCCTCGCTAGAGTTATTCTAGCGAGTTTTTTTGTTAACTCACAATTGTAGTTTAATAAGGATTATGACTAATTAAGACAATTGCTTGATTAATTATACTTGATTTATAAACCTCCTCTAAAGTTTCTAACAATTCAGTACTAGTTAAATATTGTCCCTTATTTTTAGGTCTTTGGTTAATTTTTGGGATTTGTTTGACAGTATTACCTATAGAGACTTCCCAAGATTTAGTAGAGCGTTTTTCTGCTGCTTGTTTGATTAAATGAAGTAATAAAATAATTCCCTATCAGACTTACCCATTTCTGTTAATTCTTCAACTAAATCTAAAGCTTCTGGAATATTACCTTCTTGGAGAATTTCTTTAAGTTTGATTAATTCTTCCATCTTTTAAAGAGGATCACAACGAATTTCTAAGAGAAAACCATCAGGATCATAAAAATAAATACCTTTCCCTGTAGGACGAGTTACAGGACCATGAGCAATAGGAATTTGATGAGTTTTTAATAATTCTACAGCTTGCTCAAATAACTCAGGAGCAATATCAAAAGCTAAATGATTAGCGCGAGTAAATTCTTGGCGAGGATCGTTATCTGGTGGATTTAAATCTGGTGTATAAAATAGGTCAATTACTGTTCCATCAGGAGTTTTAAAGTTACTTACTTTTCCTTGTTCAACTAAAGTTTTTAAAGTAGAAGGAACAGCAGATCCCGTTAACTCCTGTAACCCCAAGATTTGACCATAAAAATAACGAGAAGCTTGTAAATCACGTACATTAAAAGCGATATGATGTACTTTTTTAAGTGTACCAGGAGTAAAAATTGGTTGAGATATACTAGAGTTTGTAAACATAAGCTATAATCATCGCTAATAACTAATTAGACATTTTAATGAAAGCTTTACTAATTTACCCTTTATTTCCTCCTACGTTTTGGTCTTATGAGAAAATCCTCGAACTAGTCGATCGCCAAGTGTTGTTACCCCCTTTAGGATTAATCACCGTCGCTGGGATTTTACCCCAAGACTGGGAATTTAAACTAGTAGATCGCAATATTCGTAGTGTAACAGAAGCGGAATGGCAATGGGCTGACATTGTTATCTTCTCAGCAATGATTGTGCAACAACAAGATTTAATCACCCAAATTCAGCAAGCTAAACAAAAAGGGAAACTAGTCGCGGTAGGTGGACCATACGCTACATCTGTTCCCCATGAACTACAAGAAGCAGGTGCAGACTTTTTAGTTTTAGACGAAGGAGAAATAACCTTACCGCTATTTGTAGAAGCTTTAAATAAGGGTGAAACTAGTGGTATTTTTCGCACTACAGAAAAACCAGCAGTTACCGAAACCCCTATCCCTCGTTATGACTTATTAGAGTTAGACGCTTATGACTCTATGTCGGTACAATTTTCCCGTGGTTGTCCCTTTCAATGCGAATTTTGCGATATTATCGTTCTCTATGGTCGTAAACCGCGCACCAAAACCCCTAGTCAACTACTCCAAGAATTAGATTATCTCTACCAACTCGGTTGGAGAAGGGGTGTATTTATGGTAGATGATAACTTTATCGGTAATAAACGTAACGTCAGGTTATTACTCAAAGAGTTAAAAATCTGGCAAGCTAACCATGGATATCCATTTAAATTTAACACAGAGGCTTCTATTGATTTAGCTGAAGATCCAGAATTAATGGAGTTAATGGTAGAGTGTAACTTTGATGCGGTGTTTTTAGGTATTGAGACACCTGATCAAGAAAGTTTAGAATTGACCAAAAAATTTCAAAATAACCGTAATTCTCTAAGTGAGAGTGTCGAAAAAATTATTACGACAGGATTGCGTCCCATGGCGGGTTTTATCATTGGTTTTGACGGTGAGAAAAAAGACGCAGCTACTCGGATTGTTAATTTTGTGGAAGAAGCTGCTATACCTACAGCCATGGTTAGTATGTTACAGGTATTGCCTAATACTGCTCTGTGGACTCGTCTAGAAAAAGAAGGTCGTCTGCGTAATGATGTGAAACAAGATATTAATCAGACTACCTTAATTAATTTTATTCCTACTCGTCCCGTAGAAGATATCGCCGAAGAGTATATTACTGCTTTTTGGCAATTATATGAGCCACAGGTATTTTTAGATCGCACCTATCGTTGTTTTCTGAAGCTAGGGGCCCCTAAATGTAAAACACCTTTTAAAATACCCAATTGGATCGATATTAAGGCTTTAGCTATCGTAATCTGGCGTCAAGGTGTTAAACGTCAAACCCGTTGGCAATTTTGGCATCACTTATTTAGCATTATTAGACATAATCCTGCTGTCTGGGAACATTATTTAACTATTTGTGCCCATAATGAACATTTCTTAGCATATCGTCAAATCGTTAAAAGAGAAATTGAACAACAATTAAACGACTATAACTCTAAGCAAAATGCTGTACTAGCTAGTTTTTAAGATGAGGTGTTAGGGGTTATTCTGAATTAAAAATTAAGAATTAATTATTTTGACAGATTGTCTTTTGACTTTTTAGAGCAAGTCTGACTAGATTGAAAAAAAGTCTCAATGATTAATCATGTTCAAATTCAGTAATCTAGTTTTATGTTCATCTCTGTTAGGATTTTTGTTAGTCACAACCTCTGCTACTGTAGCCCATAATGTGGCACAAACTACACAAGCCCAACAAACAGCAGAAGCTATCACAGAAACCCCTAGTTTATTTGTTAATTTAACTAGTAATGACCCTTGGCGAGCAGGAATGGCGATTAATTTTGCCCAAAACAGCTTAAACAAAGGTCATGAAGTGGTAATCTATTTAAATATCCAAGGGGTTAATTTAGCTTCAGCCAAAATACCCCAACCAATCAATAGTCATAATGGTCAAAATTTACAAGAAATGTTAAAGGATTTTATCAGTCAAGGTGGAAGAGTAATTATTTGTCCTAGTTGTATGGAACAAGCGGGAGTAACTCAAGAAGACTTAATCGAAGGAGTAGAGATGAGTTCTCCTGATGTGATTGAAACAACTTTATACAGAGATCAAGTTAGAGTAATGAGTTGGTAAGCAAAGATATAATTTAGTTAAATAACTCTAGGAAAATGATCTACTAACCAATCTTTAAGATGACGAGTAGCGCGACAATCGTCTTCATTATAATTAACGATTAATTCTAATAATTGGCGATCGCGGGTTATTAACCATTGATCGTACCAATATACCGATTGTTCCCCACTAGCTGTAGGATTACGCCATTTAAACCCTAACCAATTAGCTAAAGACTTAAGAGAATAACTTTCTACAGGAAAAATCACCGAATTAATCACATAACGATGTAAATCAACTAACCGAGAGACGAGCGCCTGTTGTTGTTTTCTAGGAGTATGATATAGTTGAGATAGACGTTTAATCGTCTCTACTTCATATTCAGAGTAATGGAAAATTGGCGCGTGAGGATGAAGATTGACCAAATCTAAAAACTCTTGCCAAATTTCCCCCTCTTGTTCAGGAAACTCAGCTAAAAAAGGATAAAATCTCTCTGTGTTGCTGCGACGATCTACTACTAAAACCCCTAATAAATAATCTAACTCACGTTCTGGTTCAGCTTCTATATCAAAATAAAACTCAACGGTATCAGAAACCAAATTACTTACATAAGTAGAGATTTT
>RECR01000110.1 GCA_007693955.1 Gloeocapsa sp. DLM2.Bin57 | reverse complement strand
TCTTTGGCTTTATACTTCTTTTATATTTTATCTATGGGGCTGCTGAATGTGGGTTATATACAGAATCAAGATGAAATAAAATAAGGACGCGATTCATCTCACGCTTATTTGAGAAAATAAAGCTTGAGGCTTCTCGCGGTTAAGCTAATTTTGCGGCTCTCTCGGCACTATGGGGTAAATTGTCTTTAAAGTTACACTTTCTTCTCTTTTGCATCTCTTGCCTATAACCATTCTTGTGAAAGCTTATCACCGCATGTACACCGAGAGCCATTCTTGGGCTTGTATAGCTACTTCTTCAGGAGTAGGGATTAACTCTTCTGAAGGATTAAGATAGCGTAATTGTTGGTCATATACTCCCAAATATACAGTATAGTGCTACGCGCTATGGTTATATCAAATGACTCAGTGGGTGACAATAAACTGAAAAAGGAGGTAGGGTGTAGGGTTTTATTATCTCTATATATTATACTCCTCTCTCGCCTCTCCCTACTCCCTATTGCAAGAGTGCCTGTTGCCTTATCTCAATTTTATCGTAAGTATTCATCCGAACTTGATCTTATACTTCTCTCCACTAGGACATAAATCAAACAAGACACAGCGATCGCACTGTGGTTTTTTCGCTTGACAAACAGCGCGACCATGATAAATTAGGTGAATAGAGAAGTTTTCCCACTCGGGTTGAGGTAATTGTTTGATCAAATCTCTCTCTATTTTCAGAGGATCACTATGAGTGGTTAAACCCAATCTATTACTCAAACGTTTAACGTGAGTATCTACTGTTACTCCCGCGTTAATCCCAAAAGCGTTAGCGAGGACTACATTAGCTGTTTTCCTCGCTACTCCAGGAAGAGTTAATAACTCCTCCATAGTTTGAGGAACTTCTCCATTAAAATCACTGACAATTTTTTGACAAGATCCTTGAATATTTTTGGCTTTGTTGCGATAAAATCCTGTTGACCTAATTAACCCTTCTAAGCTTGTTAAATCAGCTTCAGCTAGACCAACTGCATCGGGAAAACACCTAAACAATTCTGGTGTAACTTTATTTACTCTTTCATCGGTACATTGAGCAGAAAGAATGGTAGCTACTAGTAATTGTATAGGTGTATCGTAATTAAGGCTACAAGTTGCACTAGGGTAAGTTTCCTTAAGTATAGCTAATATCTTGTTAGCAACGCTCATTATTTATTGAAATAATTGTTGAAAAAAGGCTAGATTAGCTGTATCTCGGATAATCAAAAACATTCCTAAACCAAGTAAGAGAAATAAACCAGTTTGCATGATTCCTTCTTGTAATCGAGCAGGTAAAGGTTTTCCGAATACCCCTTCAATCAGCAGAAATAATAACTGTCCACCATCTAACGCGGGTAAAGGCAGAATATTAATAATAGCCAGGTTAATACTGATTAAAGCGGCAAATTGGAACAAATTACCGAGATTATCTTTGGCTAATTGTGCTCCTACTGCTACAATCGCTACAGGACCTGCTACTTGTCGCGCACTTTCTTGGAAATTCAATAATAACTGACTAAATCCTTGTACAGTTAGAGTAGCTATGCGTTGAAACTCATCTGCACCCATGACTATGGCTTCTAGGGGATTTTGAGCGCGTTTGCGCACTACTTCTCCATTAGGGGAAAGCATTACCCCGATTTTCCCTTTACCATCTTCACTTTCTTGGGGAATAACGGTGACGAGAATCTCTTCTGTATCTCTAGTGATGGTTAATTCTAAGGGTTGATTGGCGGATTGTTGAATTTTATCTCTGAGTGTGGTAATCCCTTCACTCGAAGCAGGAAGGGTGAGAGAATCAATACCTGTAATAATATCTCCTGGTTTGATTCCCGCTGTTGCTGCGACCCCTGTACTTTCGTTTAAAACTTGAGGTACTATTACCCCTGGTTGATAGTCAATACTTTGAAACCCTATTGTGCCAGATTGCACTACCAAGAGAAAATAAGCAAAAATCAGATTAGCGATTACTCCTGCACTAATAACGATCGCTCTATCTAAAATGGGACGATTGCGTAATAAATTAGGATCGTCTGGAGGTATGTTGCTATCTGGTTCATCATCAGGAAAGGCTACATAACCTCCTAAAGGAAAGGCTCTTACTGAGTATTCGGTTTGTGAACCTTTATATTTTAATAAAGCAGGACCAAACCCAATGGCAAAACGGTTAACGTAGATTCCTTGTAATCTGGCAGCGGCGAAGTGACCTAATTCGTGGACAATAATTAAAATCGCTAGTACAGCGATCGCAGCTAAAATTGGCATAGACTCGGGTTATATTAAGTTATTTTGACTTTTTTCTATTCTAAGACATCTTTTATCTAATCAGATTGGCACAAAATCTTAAAAAAACTCAAGTAACTAACCTAGTTTTTATGAACTTTTGCTACAATTCTATACATACTGCTGCAAAAATTTAGCGTTTAACCCCTTTGAGATTTAATTATGAACATGGAATCTCTTGAGTTTATTATTTACCCTGATGGTCGGGTTAAAGAAACGGTCACAGGCATAATTGGTGCTTCTTGTCAAGAGGTAACCGCAGCAATTGAAGCGGAACTAGGACAAGTTTTATCTCAAGAAAAAAACAGCGCTTTTTATGCTCAAGAAGCTTATCAATCGGACAAAGTAACCAATAAAGCTACTTCTAGTCAATGGTAAAGACTTCTTTTTTTTTGTAAAATTTAATTAACTTTTCTTTAGGAGCAAGTATGTCACACTTTAGCAATATCAAGACCAAAATCCGCAATCTGAATTATTTAACCACAGCTTTAAACGATTTAGGGATAGAATGGCAACCAGGACCATCCCAAGTCAGAGGATATCAGGGTCAAACTCACAACGCAGAAGTAGTAATTCCTCAAGCTAACAACTACGACTTAGGGTTTAGCTGGAATGGACAAGAATACGAACTAGTCACCGATTTACAATATTGGCAACAACCCTTAACCGTAGAAGGTTTTCTCAGACAAGTAACCCAACGCTACGCTTACCACACCGTAGTTAACGAGTCTAGCAAACAAGGTTTTCAACTCGCTGAACAACAAAAAAATCAAGATGGTTCAATTCGTCTAGTCGTACAACGTTGGAGCGCCTAATGTCGGAAATTCCCTCAAATTCTCAAGGTTCGGGTTTAGAGCCAGAATTGGGAGGGATTTTACGCAATAATGCCTCTGTTTCAGGATATGAACCAGAATTAGGAGGAGTATTACGGCAAAAAGGTCCCTACGTCGATGAAACGACCTGTATCGGTTGTAAACATTGCGCCCATACAGCGGCTAATACCTTTTATATCGAACCAGAGCATGGACGAGCTAGGGTTTTTAATCATAACGGCGACTCAGAAGAGTTAATCCAAGAAGCGATCGATACTTGTCCGGTGGATTGCATTCATTGGGTAGATTATACCAAGCTTAAACAACTAGAAACCGAGAGGAAAAACCAAGTAATACGCAATCTTGGCTTTCCTCAAAGTTCTACTACCAAAAAAGCTCGCTATTAATCATTGTACTATTTTTTTGACTCAATGGTAACTATTTATCATTGAGGTTTTTTTTGAGCATTTGCTATATAGTAGTACGCGTTGTGGTTAGGACATTTTCAAGTTATGAAACAAGAGTGCTAATCTACTCTTGCCTTTTGCGTAGCGCTATATTATGCCAACTGTGCAGAAAATACCCAATTGACGAATCTGCTAACTAATCAATGTCAGCCTTTTTACCCGCGATCGCTCCTGTAGCTTTAATCATCCTGATTGGTTTTATCGCTAATCGGTTTCTTCCCCTAGAGACTCAGAGTTTATCCCAAATCACCGTATATATCCTTACCCCTGCTTTAGTCGCTGATGGTCTCTATCGTACTACTATATCGGCAAAAAGTGCTACTGGATTAATCCTCGGATTTATTCTCGTCTCACTCGCTGTCTATATCACCTCGATAATTCTAGCTAAACTCCTCCAATTACCTCCCCCTTTAGCTACTAGTTTATTGGCTGCTTCTTTATTTCCTAATAACGGGAATCTCGGTTTACCCTTAATTAAATTTGCTTTTGGTGAACAAGGTTTAGAAAGAGCTATTATCTATATGATCGCTTCGAGTGTGTTAACCTTTGGTTTAGGTCCTGCTATCCTTAGAGGTAATGGTTGGCGTCGAGGCTTAAAATTAACCCTAAAATTACCCCTATTTTGGGCGATGTTATTAGGATTTGGAGCTTATCAACTCCAGTTATCTTTCCCTTTTAATCTCGCTGAAGGAGTAAAATTACTCGGTGAAGGTGCTATACCCTTAGCTTTAGTTATACTAGGTATCCAACTCTCTAGTATTACCTTTAAAATTAAAATCAAAGAACTATTGGGAGTAACCATCAGATTAATTTTAGCTCCTATTGTCGCTTTAGCAGTTGGTAAATTATTAAATCTCGAAACCCTTGATTTACAAATCTTAGTAATTCAAAGCGCCATGCCTACCGCAGTAAATACTATAATTTTAGTCACAGAATTTGGGGGAGATGTACCCTGGGCTGCACGAGCAATCGTTGTTTCTACCCTGGTTAGTTTCTTCACCCTCCCTCTCTGGTTACATATCGTCAATTATGTTAATTTTTAAAGAGAAAATAGC